>JAPPDF010000079.1 GCA_028875575.1 Acidobacteriota bacterium | reverse complement strand
TTGAACTTCGGGCTGGATGACGGCATGCACCCGGCAATCCCTGTTCCGGGCCGCTTCCACCATGGGACGAAAATCGGCCAGTTGATCCATCCTGGAGGAATAGCTCTCTCCAATCACAACCTCCACGATTCCCCGATCGATCCACTCCCGCACGTCCAGGCCCCGGGAGTTGGCCTCGTCCAGGCTGACCGGCACCCGAACCGCCAGATCGCGGTTGGATCCGCTGGCCTTGAGGGCGTCATGAATCCGCTTGACCCAGGCGGTCATGAGGGGGCGCCCGGCATCTACCTCCTTGGGATGGAAGTAGTGGTAGTGGCCAAAATACAACTCAAGGCCGTCCACCGGGTAGTTCTGCAGCACTTCCTGGATGAGAGCGAAGCGCTCGTCCCGAACTTCCTGGTGCTTGAAATCCAGTTTCCTCACCCCCGGGAAGCTCTCGTCCAGGTCGCCCCCGGCCCCGATCTCCAGGTGCTGGTTCTCCCAGGTAAAGTTGGCTGACCGAACGTCGTTACGACGCTCCTTGCCTCTCCCCCGGTTGAGGAACAGTGAGGGATAGATGGCCAGTCCCTTGGCCCGGGCCCGCTCGCACACGATACGCAGGGGATCCCCTCCGGAATCCAACATCATTCGGGCGTTCTGGTGGGCCCGGCGGAAGACCAGGTGGGTCCACTCCTTCACCGGATCCCCCCAAAGCTCGCCGACCTTGGTATCGTGCAACACCGTCCGGCCATCTCCCAAACCGAACATCAAGGCATCCACCGGAGTGCCCACCAGGTCGTCCACCGAGGCTTCGAACTCTTCCTTCAGCATGGGAGGCTCGTACATGTAGATGGACGAATGGCGGCTGTCGTCGTAGTACATTAGCCGCGGTTTCCCGCTCGAGCCGTGACTCACGGGGCCGGGAGCCAACGTCGCCGGCGCGGCGGTCCCGACGGATGCGGCGGCCCCGAAGTGTGGGGCACTTGAGGCCAAGCCTGCAGTGAGCGCCGTCCTCACGAATTCGCGTCGCTTCATTTTTCAAGACTCCTTTCCAAAGATTGTCGAACTTTTCCGAACCAGGTCAGGGACCACCCCGTTCCCGGCTCCTTCAGGCTAGGACATATGCACCAGGTAGGAACCAGCGTCGGGATCCTGGCCGCCCTGGCCGCGGGCAAAGTTCTTTCCTCCGAGATACTTGATTTCCATTTCCACGTCCCTCAGGATCAGTTCGGGAACGATGTCGGCATCGCGCCGCAACAGGGTTGCCTCCACTTGGTTCGAGCCTCTCTCGGGCCAGTGTTCCCGGGGAAGACGCCACACGAACCAGTAGCTGTGCACCCGGAAGAGCGGGGCTCGCAAACTGTAGTACCGATTAATCTTTCTCAAGCCGGAATCGGGTAATTCCTTTCCGTTGAGACGAAACCTCACTTGATCGGTCTCGGTGGAACCAATGAGCCTCAAGCGGAGCAGCACCTCATGCACCCGTCCCGCCTTGTCCCAACGATCCAGGTCGTCTGCGATCGGCAACGGCACCTGGACCGGCTGATTCATCTTCAGCGTCCGGGGAAGCGCCGGTTTCGGCTCGGACGGCTTAGGGGAGAAGACACTCTGGGTCGAGGCGTAATAGAACTTATCCCTGGGAGCCATGATGTCTGGATGACTCACTTCCCGCAGTCGTTCATAGAAACTGGGTTCGTAGGGCCAAGCGGCAAACCACTGGGCAAGGTAGAGCCCGTCCACGCCTTGATCCCAGCAGTTGGAGGCGACGGCCCGGGTGATTTCAATGGGACCGTCTTTCAGCCTGTCGGAATTGACTGCCAGGCCAATGGCTCCGTGAATGCGGCAGCTCGAGCCCTTGGCCGCCTGCACCAGCGGCCGGAAATCGGCCTGCTGATCCATGGCGTGCTGGTAGGTCTCGCCGATCAGAACGTCCACGATGCCCTGCCGGATCCATTCGCGCACGTCCAGGCCCAGGGCATGGGAGGTCTCGATGCTGGCCGGGACCCGGATGGCCAGCTCCCTTCCCTCCCCGCTCGCCTTGACGGCATCGTAAACCCGCTTGATCCAGGCCGTCATCAGGGGGCGTCCCTGTTCCACTTCCCCGGGATGGAAGAAGAGCACGGCGGGGCTCTTGTAGTTCAACTGCAGCTCGAAGCCGTCCACCGGGTAGTTCCGCAGCACCTCGTCGATCACCGCGAAACGTTCGTCGCGTACCTCCTGGTGCTTGAAATCGAGGTTGGTGCTCCCTTCCAGATCCTCCAAATCACCCTTGGCCCCGATCTCCAGGTGCAGATTCTCCCAGCGGAAGTTGGAGCTGCGGACGTCGTCTTCTCGCGTCCCCCTTCTGCCCTGGTTGACCAGCAGGGTGGGATAGATGGCCACCCCCTTGGCTCGAGCCCGTTCGCAGATGATGCGGAGGGGGTCCCGGCCCGAGTCCAGCATCATGCGCGCATTCTGGTGGGCCCGGCGGAAGATCAGGTGGGGCCACTTCTTCACCGGATCCCCCAGCACCTCGCTGACCTTGGTGTCGTGGAACATGGTTCGCCCGTCTGCCAACCCGTACATCAAGGCGTCCACCGGAGTTCCCACGATCTCGTCCACCGCCGCCTCGAACTCCTCCTTCTCCATGGGCGGCTCGTACATGTAGACGGCCGGGTGGCGGCTGTCGTGATAGAACATGACCCGCGGCTTCTTTTTGGCCCCGTGCTGTTTGGGCCCGGCAGCGGGAGGTGTCAGGCCCAGTGCCCGCGAGGGCGCCCCACCCGAGGCCAGCCCTGCAGCCAGGGCGGTCCCTACGAATTCACGTCGTTTCATTCGGTTGCTCCTTTCCCGGATGGATCCATCCATTGCTTCCGCTTGGCCGCGACCGGGGCGAGAGAGAGCCTCCCGGCTCGCTTTCATGTCTACGCCTCGATTGCAGCCATCATGGCATCGAAGGTCTCGCGGTCCAGGCCGCGATAGTGAAAATAATTCCGAGGGTGGCCGACCAGGTCGGCGAAGGCCGCCACCTGGTTCAGCGTTTCCAGCACCTCCTGGCGGGTGCATCCGATCTGGGTCGGACGAAAACGGGTGCGGCATTCCTCCAGCAGCGCCTTGATCCTATCGAACCCCCAACCGTACAGATAGCCGTTGATCAATGAGCCCAGGGCTACCGCTTCCCCGTGCAGCAGCTCCCTGCCGTGGACCCACTCGAAGGTGATGCAAAAGGCGTGGTCCAGACTGTGCCCCACCTTGAGGGAGTGGAGCTTCAGGTCGTATCGCTCCCGGTTGACCTCGGCCGCGACCCTGATGCCGGCTTCCCGGGGCTGGCCGCTTTCATCCAGACTCTGACGATATTCCCGCACACGGTTGTCGACCCAGTCCAGGATCTCATCGGCCACCCCCTGGTCCCAGGCCGGGGCTTCCAGATCCTGATCGAGCCACCACTTCCAGGCTCCCACCTGGCCAAGATAGCAGATGCACTCGGCCATGCCGGAACAATTCAGGTGGGCCGGAGCCTGGCGGATGACGCCGTAGTCGAACAGCAGATACTCGGGCGCGACCGTTCCCATGATCCACTCGAACCGTTCCCGGCGCCTCAAGGCCAGCGGAGACTGAAAGACGGCTCCGGTGGAGACGATGGTGGGAATCATGACCAGGGGCCAGCCCTTTTTCCAGGCCAGGTACTTGCCCACGTCCAGCGCATTGCCGCCGCCGACCGCCAGCATCCGTTGCGCCTCGGGAAGAGCCGCCAGCATCTCCTCCAGGATGGAATCGCGCATGCCCCGCTGAAACACCACCTGGATTGGGCGGTGGACCAGCAGAGGCTCTACCAGGGCGATAGCGCTGGGGGAGGAGACCACCACCGCATCCTGAAACTGCGATGCATGCCCGGAGATCAGGTCCCATCCGTAGCGCGCATCCCATCGGCGGCTGTCCAGATCCACGGCGTCAACTCCTCGTTAGCCTCTCTTCCCTTGAAACCACGCTTGGCCTATTATGGACGCTCCAGTCGATCCGCGGCCGTGGCCCGGGAAGGAACAGACATGAAGATAACCGACATCAAGACCTTCTTCGTGGGTGTCCAGGGCAAAAACCTGCTGGTGGTCAAAGTCGAGACCGACCGGGGCATCCACGGCATCGGCCAGGGTGGCACCACCACCCGCGAGCTGGCCATGACCGGAGCCATCGAGCACATGCGCCACTTTCTTGTCGGCCAGGACCCCCGCCGCATCGAGGACATCAACCAGGAGCTGTACCGGGGACAGTACTACGAAGGCGGAACCATCATTGCCGCCGTTACCTCCGCCATCGACATCGCCCTCTGGGACATCCTGGGAAAGCACCTGAACACCCCCGTCTGGCAATTGCTGGGGGGAGCCACCCGCCAGCAGGTCACCTGCTACATCGACGGACCGGCCGGGGCCGGCGACAGCTACGCCGATCAAGCCGAAGACCTGGTCAGGAGGGGCTGGAGGACCATCCGCTTCGCCCCCGAGACCGGAGACCCCGACTTCCGCCAGGACCGGGACAGCATCTTCGAGCCATGGGAGTCCATCGATTGGACGGCCGACCAGATCCGGGAGGCCCGCAAACGGGTGGGACCCGAGATCCGACTGGCCATCGACTACCACCACCGACTCAACGTGGCCGAGGCGGCCGCCTTCTGCCGGCGCATCCGGGACGTGGACCTCATGTTCCTGGAAGAACCCATCCGCTCCGAGAGCCCTGATGCCTACGCGGCTCTCAGGACGATGACGCCGATGCCGTTCGCCATCGGAGAGGAGTTTTCGGGAATCTACCCCTTTGCTCCTTTCATCGAACGCGGGCTGGCCAACTACGTTCGCCTGGACGTCTGCAATGTGGGCGGCTTCACGGCCAGTCGCAAGGTGGCCGCCATGGCCGAGGCCCACTATCTCGACATCGTGCCCCACACCCCTCAGGGGTCCATCTGCCTGGCCGCCTCCGTGCACCTGTGCGCGGCCGTCCACAACTTCGCCATCCTGGAATACAACTGGCAGATGCCCCACCTTCCCCGGGATCTGTTCCCCCGGCAGCTTCAACTGCAGGGAGACGGCTTCCCGCTGCCGCAGGGTCCCGGGCTGGGCATCGAGTTCGATGAAGAGGCCGCCCGCCGCTATCCCCCGCTGCCCTGGGAGGCTCCCCACTTCCGCCGCCGCGACGGCGCTTTCACCAACTATTGAGACGGCACCTGTACAGGAGCCCGCCCGGCCCGGCGGCTTTTCTCCGAACAGATTGCCTCTATTGAGCCGACTGCCCGTCTTTCACCGGTTTCCAGCGGATGGCGTAAAGATCGGTCTTGTCCCGGACCGCATCCCAGGAGCCGCCCACCGAAGAGGCGGCAATGGTCAGAATGGTGTCGTCTTCCAGCACCAGGCTGGCGCTGTAGCTGCCGGTGAAGTTGGTGGAGTCCAGGTAGTAGACTTCGTCCTCCCAGGTTTGGCCTTCATCCCGGCTGACCATGGCGCGGCTTCCCGGCGGCCCCGGACCGTAGCGGGTATCGTGGACCACCACCGCGGTGCCGTCGCTCTGCACCGCCGGATAGCCGAAGGTTTGACCGTAGACCGTGGTCAGCATGCGCGGCCGGGTCCAGGTGGCGCCGTCGTCGGTGGAGTTCACCAGGAAGACGTTCTTGAATCCGAGGTTCTCCGGGGTGCGGGGGTAGGCCCCCATGTGCTTGACGATCTCGGCTGAATCCTGGGGATGCTTGTCGCGCTGGTAGCGCATGGTGGCCAGGATCCGGCCCGAGGGGAGACGGGTCGCCGACCCCTCCGAACCCCAATCCCACATCAAGGTCGGCCCCTGCCAGGTCCGGCCCTTGTCGCGGGAACGGAACAGGAACAGACCGTGCTGCCTGGGCAGCCCATCCTCGGGGTCGGCGTCGCTTCGAACGTCGATGGTCCACAGCAGGGTATCGTCCTGCAGCCGGTCCAGTCCCCGATGGCAGTAGCGCTCGTCGTAAGGGGAGCCGGTGCCCGGCATCTTCAGGTCCAGGTCGATCCGGGCCGTCCTGTTCCAGGATTGGCCCTGGTCCCGCGAGGTCCACACCTCGGCCGGCGCCCGTTCGTCCTTACCGGTAACCACCGCCACGCAGACGAAGGAACCGTCGCTCAAGACCTTCCAGCGGCCGGTCTGGTGGATCTCAAAGCCGGAAGGAGCATTCACCTCCCGCGCCGACCAGGTCAGACCGCCATCGGCTGAGGTGCACAGCCTGCCGGCCTGGCGGACGTAGACGGTCCCGTCCGGCCCCAGGTCGACCGAGGTACCGCCCTGCGGGGTCATGGGCTGGGCATGCGGCAACAGAACCTTCTTGACCGGAACCTGGGCGAGCTTTCCCGCCTTTGCATGCAGGATGTAGTCCGACCGGTGCATGCTCTCCAGGGTTTCCTTGGAGGGCGGCGGCACCCCTCCCAGCTCACGGGTCATCACCGTCGGATCGGTGATCACCTCCATGAGGGGCGGTTCCGCGTCCGACCCGGTCGGTCCGGGCGAGGAACAGGAAACCGCAAGCCAAGCCAGGCCCGCAATGGCGGCGAGTGTTCGACAACTGGTCTTCACCCCAACCCTCCTTCCGGGAGATATGGTCCCAACGGGCGTTTCCCCTGCAGGCGCCCGTCAGCGCCGTTCCGCCAGATCGTCTCCGACCGGAACAGCCCGGTAGCGGTGTTCAATGGTTCGACCCAGCACAGGGTCGTGCAGCCGGGCCAGAAAGGAGTCTCCCACGCCGTGGCTGGTCTCTTCGGGAAGCGAATGGTCGCGGATGGCCCGGGCCACCGAGTCCAGGAACGACACCGATCCGCAATAGAGAATGGAGGGCAGGACCAGCGACCGCACATCCTCCATGGCCAGAAGATACTCCAGGTCCACCAGGGCCGAGGCCGGGGAGTCCTGCAGAGAAACCACATGGCCTCCCACCGTCACCTCGCTGGAAATCTGAAGCTGATCCCAATGCCCGCGCACCTCGCTGTAGGGCCAGGCCGTCCGGGCGATCGGATGGGGACACATCTGCTTGGGCTTGTCCTGAAACAGCGGGTCCAGCTCGCGGTCGCACTGGTCACTCCCCGTCGTGATGAGGATCTCGTTTCCGTCCCGAATGGCCACGATTTCGGCCTCGCCGCCGGTCAGCGGACCCTGGACCTCGAACTCCGATGACTGGGTCAGCAGGTAGCGGCCGATGTGAAAGATGGCTGGATTGGTCTTGGTGCCCGACTCGCCTCGAGCCAGCGCAGCGTCGAGTTCCTTGCGCATGCCGGCCACGTCCCGGGACGAGAATCGGGCGCCCGCCACCGATCCGATGGGGATGATTTTTCTCTCGGTCCGGTCCTGGCGCTGCACCAGTATTTCCACGGGTTCAATTCGCATGAGCCACTCCCTGTTGCCGGTTGAACATTGTCCGGCGATTTAAACACACTTGCCATCCGACAACAAACGGATTGTGGGGGACGGGGGTGGACCCCGTCGCCGGTCTTTCGCAAGACTAATGCGATCGCTGCTCCGACAGCAGTCGCCCGTGGGGGTTCGAACCTGAAAGAAGTTGCTGGAAAATCCAGCCGAAGGGTCGCCAATACATCCATTCCAATCTCAAGTTCAAGTTTCTATTTACATGTATATCAAAACTAGAATTTAATAATTGCATGTTCAAACGCATCCTGAGCTTTGTGCGGGCCGGGAGTCAGAGTTGCTTCCTATGGGGGCCTCGGCAGACCGGAAAGAGCACCCTGTTGAGGACACGTTTTCCACGTGCGCCCTTTTACGATTTGCTCTTCGCGTCCGAATTCCGGCGCCTGTCCGCCAATCCCGGACTGCTGCGCGAGGAATGCCTGGCCTTGGGCAGAAAATCGGGACCGATCCTGATTGACGAGATTCAGAAATTGCCCGAATTGCTCGACGAAGTGCATTCCCTCATCAGCCGCGACGGGTACCGGTTCATCCTGTGCGGTTCGAGCACGCGCCGGCTCGTCCGAGGAGGTGGCAACCTCCTGGGTGGCCGTGCCGTGAGACTCGAGCTGTTTCCGTTGACCCGTGGGGAGATACCGGACTTTTCGCTCGATCGAGCCCTCAACCACGGGTTGCTGCCGAGCCACTATCTGGCCGACGACCCCGCACCTCTCATTGAGGCTTACGTAGGAGAATACCTCAAGGAAGAAATCCTGGCGGAGTCTCTCACACGCAATCTTCCGGCCTTTCAGCGTTTTCTGGAAGTTGCGTCCTTCTCCAACGGCCGGACGGTGAACTTCGCCAGCATCGCCCGAGAAGTGGGTCTCTCGGCGCCGGCTGTCCGTGGATACTTTGAGATCCTGGTCGATACTCTCATTGGCTGCTGGGTGCCTGCGTGGCGTAAGCAGGCCAAAAGGCGGGTCATCCAGTCACCGCGCTTCTATTTCTTCGACGTGGGACTGGTGAACGAACTGGCGCATCGCGGAGCTCTGAAGCCAGGCTCGTTCGAATATGGTGCAGCCTTCGAACATTTCATATTCATGGAGTTGCGCGCTTACACAGGCTACAGAGGCGGGAAGCCTTCCATCGCCTATTGGCACACCTCCTCCGGCTTCGAAGTGGATTTCGTGCTGGGCGACGCGACCCTGGCCATCGAGGTCAAGTCGACGGATAACCCCACCCGCGACCACATGAAAGGACTGCGGGCCTGGAAGGCTGAGCAGCAGAACAGTCGCTGTCTCCTCGTCTGCCGTGCACCGCGCACGAGGAAGACCGAGGACGGCATTGAAATCATGCCTTGGCGATCATTTTTGAATCAGCTTTGGGCTGGCGAGTTGTGCTAGGCGAAAGGTCGGGGACGGTGTTGAATTACTGGAATAACTCTCTCGATTTCGTATTCCTGAATGCCTACAGATGGAAAGCAGAGGCATGGCCGAGCGATTCCGGACCCCTCCCGGCGACGCCTCTACCAGGGTGGCGGCGTTAGCTACGACGCGGAGGCGAAACAGAGGCACAAAAAAAACCCGGGCTCACGCCCGGGGGAATCTTCGAGACAAGAACAGAACGGAGAGATCTATTCCTCTTTCTCCTCTCTACTTTCCTTCCAGTCACGCATCAGAGCCCGACAGGCCTCCTTGACGGCATTTCCCAGCGACCGGGTCGAGCCGCTCTTGATCGCGTCTCCGTCCTCGCGAAAAACCACGAACTTGTTGTCTTTTCTCAAGAGATCCTTGCCGCCCTCGTGCTCCAGGATCACCACGTAGTTGGCGCGTTCCTCTTTCCTGGTAACGATGCAGTCACCGCAGCGTTTGTGGAAGGTCTTGATGATTTCGGCTGTCTGAGGACGGGCGCCTCCGCCGAATTTCCCTCCGAAGGCCCCAACGTCACCGATACCGCCGCCGCCCCCCCCGCCCTCCATTTCCCAGGACTGGCTCTCCTTGATAAAGACGCGGGGCTTGGCCTTTTTTCCTTTGCTCCACGCCGGGACGGAGCCGACCAGCGCCAATGCAGCCACAACCAGGATACTGCAAGCGATTCGGTGCGTTTTCATGGGTTCCTCCTGATCCGCTTTCGGTCTTGGATCGGGATCCGGTTTAAACGCCCCATAACGGGACAGCGGCAACTCTATACCAGACCCTCGATCGGGACTCCGGTGGCGTCTCCGATGGAATTGGCGATCTTGATGGGGCGACCCACCGGCGTCATGTAGGTCTTCTCCCAATCGATGCCGAAGGCCTTGTAAAGCGTTGCATAGAGGTCGCCCACCGTGACCATGCCTTCGGCCACCTGGGCCCCTCTCTCGTCGCTGGCCCCTATGATCTGTCCGCCGCGTATGCCGCCGCCCCCCAAGGCCAGCGACCAGCAATGGGGCCAATGGTCCCGGCCGTTGTTGGGATTGATGTGGGGCGTGCGTCCGAATTCACCCATGACCAGCACCAGGGTGGATTCCAGCAAGCCCCTCTGCTCCAGGTCCTCCATCAAGGCCGCCAGCGCCCGGTCCAAGGGAGGACAGAGCTTGTCTCGATGGCCCTCATTGTTGTCGGAGTGCGAATCCCATTGGTTGTACCTGTAGCCGGCCGCCGTCACGAACCGGCATCCGTGCTCGACCAGCCGCCGGGCCAGCAGCACACTCTGTCCGAAGCCGTGGCGGCCGTAGGCATCCTTGGTTTTTTCGCTTTCATGAGAGAGGTCGAAAGCCTTTTTGACCTCGGGAGAAAGGATCAGGCTGAGGGCCTGCTCGGTGAAGCTGTCCATCCTGGAGTATTCGGCCACCTCCTCCTTCTGGCGGCACAACCTGTCCACGATCCGGAGCAGCGAGCGGCGATCCTGAATGCGCTCTACCGAGATTCCCTTGGGCAGAGAAAGATCCGGAACCTCAAAGTCCTTGCGGTCGGGATCCGGGACCACCATGGGAGCATATTTCGGTCCGATGAAAGCGGAACCAAAATAGCGCTCGTAACCCTTCCAGTCGTCGTGCTCGCCGTGGCGGACATAGGCGGGCATCCCGTTGCGCTGGCCCAGTTCCCTGGCCATGATCGATCCCAGGCTGGGAAACTGCATGGTGGGGTTGGGTCGGTGTCCGGTGATGGCGTAATGGGTGGCCTCGGGGTGGTCGATTTCCTCGGTGTGCATGGACCGGATGATGGACAGCTTGTCCATGTGCCGGGAAACCCGGGGCAGCAGCTCCGACACCTGAATGCCGGCCACGTTGGTGGGGATGGCCTTGAACCCGCTGTTGCGCTTGGGATCCCAGGTGTCGACCTGGCTCGGTCCGCCCTCCAGCCAGAGAAGAATGCAGGAGGTGGCCTTGGCCTTCCCCGGCGACCCCGCCCTGGCCATCAAGTCCTTCAGGGCCAGGAATTGGCTCAAGTTGAAGCCCAGCAGACTCAGAGAACCGACCCGCAGAAAATCGCGCCGCCGAAGATTTTCCCCGGTGCACTGCAAGCAGCCTGACAATTTCATGGAATCGCTCCAGATACAGGCATGGGACTATTCAAATCAAGTATAAACCCGAACCTCAATGAACGTAGGCAAATTCGCGAGAGCCGATCAGGGCCCAGACCAGGTCCTCCACCGCCTTCAGCCGCGAATCCTGGCCCCCGATCCAGCCTTCCAGCTCCCCCAGTTCCTCGGCGGTCGGGAACCGGGAAAGCGCCGCCAGATAAAATTCCTCGACGATTTCGGCATTGGAAGTCCCGGCGGCAAGCAAGCGGCCGATGCGGCTTCCCTTCCCCGACAACTTGCCGGTGTAGGTGGGACCGGCCAGAAGATGGAGGGCCTGGCCCAGGCTGGCTTCAACCCTTCGCTGGGGCACCATCTGCCGGTTGGGCCGGCCGTAGAGCTCCAGAAAGCGGGAAGGATACATGTCGCTGGAGACCAGGTTGATGGCCCGCGTCCCTTCGGGCTTGGTTCCAAACCGTTCCGGCACTCCAGTCACCTGGGAAATGGCGTCCAGCAACACCTCGGCATCCAGCGGCCGGGGGTGGGCCCGGGCGTAGTTGGTGCGGTCCGTCCGGTTGCTGGCGTTGGGGAAGCTGGAAAGCTGATAGACCCTGGACCGAACGATTCTGCGCATCAGTTGCCTCAGGTCGTAGCCGCCGGCCCTGAAATCCTGGGCCAGAGCCGCCAGCAGGTCGGGATGGGTGGCGGGATTGGCCAGCTTGAAATCGTCCACCGGATCCACGATCCCCCTTCCGAAAAAATGGCCCCAGATGCGGTTGACGATGGCCTCGGCAAACTCGGGTCGGTCGGGTGAGGTCATCCACTCCGCCAGGCTGGCCCGTGGATCCTCGGCTCCATTCTGCCCGGCCGGCTCTCCGCTGAGGAAGGCCGGCTGAACCTCCGTCTTGTTGCGGGGGTGCATCACCGGTCCGCCCTTTCCCAGCACGCCGTGCCCCTCGGGGTCATCCAGGATGATGTTGTAGGGTGCGGTGCCCGTATTGATGTCCCCGACCCGGGTCAACTGACCGTAGAAGGCGGTCATGCCCCAGAACTGATTCTGGCTCCAGGGCTCATAGGGGTGGTTGTGGCACTGGGCGCAGTCCAGCCGCCTTCCCAGAAAGACCCGAACCTGCTCGCCCATCATGTCCTGGGGAGAGGGGAGGTCCCCGCCGATGAGATAGTAGTGAAGGGCCGGGCCGCCGTAGCCCTGAGCCGCGATGCGCTCCCGGGCCATCTGGTCGTAGGGCTTGTTGCGGGCAATCCCGTCCCGAATCCATTCCCAGTAGAGGCGGCTGTACTTGGTAAAGCCCTGCACCGACTTCCCGACCCGGAAGAGATCGGCGAACCTGAAGGTCCAATAGTCCAGGAACTCGGGAGAATTCAGCAGGGTCTCGATCAACTCGTCGCGCTTGTCGGGACGATTGCCGGCCAAAAATTCCCTCACTCTCTCCGGCGGAGGGAGCGTCCCGGTCAGATCCAGACAGAGCCGCCTCAGGAACTGCTGGTCACCCGACGGCTCCGACGGCAGGATGTGCAACCGCCTCAGCTTGGCAAAGACCAGCCGGTCGATGAAGTTTCTTTGGGACACCTGGGGATAGCCGGACAAGGGCTGTCGAATCACCCCGATGACCACGGTTGCCGCCCGCCCCGCCGCGCGGATGACGACGGCGGCCTCACCGGGCTGCCTGGCCCGAACCAGGCCGCTGTCGCTGACCTCGGCCACCTCGGGGTCGTTGGACTCGAAATTCACCTGATCGGTCACGTCTTCGGTAAGCCCACCGGCCAGAGTGGCCGTCACCAGGAACTGCTGTTCCTCGTCCACCCCCATCACCGGCTGGCGGGGCGATACTTCCAGTTGTCGTATTTCACTGGCTCGATGGTCTTCCTCCCCACCGTAAGGGGCTCCCGAGCGGATCCATTCCAGCAGCGTGCGGTAGTCCGCCGAGTCGCGGCTCAGCCGCTCGCCTCCGCCGTGGGGCTCTTCCATGGTGGGCTTGGTCAGCAGGAGGCTGTTTTCCGGCTGCTTCAGGTCGATCCTGGGGTGACGGGGCCCCAGCGGCTCCGGACTCAGCACCTGGTAGACGCCTCCCTGGACGATCCACTCATGGTCGTCCCGGGGATAGAGCGCGTTGGCCGAAAGTTTGAACCCTCCGCGGCCCTTGACACTCCCATGACACTCCTGGTTGTTGCATCCACGCTTGGTAAGGATCCCTCCCACGTCCCGTGGGAAGCTGAAGGGCCGCGCACTCCCGCCGGCATGCATGGAACCGCCTCCCTGCCCTGCCAGGAGGATCCCCAGCGCCAGGGCGCCGTGCCGGCCCAGGCGAACCCACTGCCCTTTTTGGGGAGCATATCTTCCGAACATCAACTCTCCTTGGCGCCCCCCGAGGGACGAACCACCATGGTGGGAATCTCCTTGATCAAGAGACCGGGGCCCGGACCGTCATCCGAAATCGGCCGAGCCAGCAGCCGCAGCTTCACCGGCAGGGGCGTGGCGGGAGCGTCAGCGCCGGCCAGCAGAACGATGATAACGCTCTCGCTCGTGGGTGCAAACCGTGGCCTCAATCCGTCCTCCGGCACCGGGCCCTGGTAGGCCTTCACCTCGGTGCCCGGAAAGAACTCCACACCCTCGGGAAGTCCCTCCAGCAACAGGGCGATGTCGCCCGAGAACCCCTCCTCCTGGTCGGTGGTCACGGCAATCTTGCGGGCCTGTCCGGCGACCAAGTTCAAGCGATCGGTATCTGTCCGCACCTCCCCCACGTGAGGAATCTGCGGCCGCAGCAGCAGGCGGTAGCGAAACCCGGCACTGCCGAAGCGGCGGGTCAGGTCGCTGACCACCAGCGAATACTCCCCCGAACGCTCAAAGGTGTAAAGGGTCTTGGGCTCAACCGTCTTCAGGTAGAAGGTCAGTTGCCTGCCCAAGCGCTTGTAGACGTTGCTGAACAGTTCTCTTCCCTCTTCATCCAGAATGCCGAAACGGGGATTGAACTGCGGCGGACCGACCTGGGGAGTCTCCACTTCGAAAGCCACCTGTTGGCCGCGTTCGGCCCTGAAGGCGTAGCGATCCACATCACCGGGACGGTCGATGGTTCCCTCCGCGATGCCGGGAACGGAAATGGAGAGGGTCTTCCCTTTCCTTTCCCCGTTCTCCTGCTCTTTCACGAAGATGATCGACGCCTGGCTGCCTCGACCATTGGCGCCGGACTGCACAGGTTCCCCGCGGCTGGATGCGGCGCCGGTGGTCAACCGGCCATTGGCGCCGATTCCGTCCGAGCCCGCGGACCTCGACCGGACGAGACCCAGCCGGCCGGAGTCGATGGGGCGGCGAAATGCACGCTCCTTCCAGGGGACGGGTAACCGGTCGTAACCGCTTCGATCCAGTTCGGCGAAAGTGGGGGCGCTGGAGTCGGCGATTCTCAGTTGATAGGAAAAGTGTGGACTGCCGCCACCCAGAAACGCCCCCACGCCAACCAGGTAGCGCCCCTTCTTGGGAAACCGGTAGGTCAATTGGGGAAGCCGGCTAACATGATAGGAGCTCGGGTCGTCGTTGTAGGCCAGCCGGGTGGTACGCTCCTGGTCGAACCAGCTACCGGTCGGCTCGTAGAGGGTCAGTTCCGGATCCAGGCCTACATCATCGGGCGGTTTACCCGGCGGCTTGCAGAAGACCTCAAAGCGCAGTTCCTGGGGTTGGGTCACCTCAAAGGCATAAAAGTCTTCCTCCCCGTCGCTGGCCACCCGGCCGTTGACCACCGCCGGAATGGCGACCTGCTGGGCCGTCGAGGGCGTCTGGTGCGGTTGGCTGGTCTCTTCCAGGACGGCATCGGAGTTCACCCGAAACATCAGGGCATTGGAAACGCCGAGTTTGGAAACCAGGCGGAACCGATGGACGCCGGCAAGGGCGTCGGAGGGAATTTCCAGCTTGACCCGCACACCAAGGAGCACGGGCTTGTCTTCACCGGCAGCATCGGAATCGCTGTTCCCCTCCGCGGAGACCACTCGGACGTCCCGGATTCGGCCCTGAATGCCACCCTGCTCGAACCAGACCGCTCGCGCACCTTCCAGCAGATATCCCTGGACCTCGATGTCGAGCGCAGAGCCCGCCCGGGCGCCCAGGGGATGGACGGAGAGAATTGCAGGTTCGGTGGGAGGCGCCGCTTCCTGCGCCTGCAGCCGACCTGCCGGAAACGTAGCTGCCAGCAGCACCGCCGTCACCGCTGCGGCGATCCTGTTCCATGGCGAAAACACGTTCATCATATTCGCAGCCACACGGCCCCGTGCCGAACTGTATCCAGTGATCTATATTATCGAAAAAACCATACCGTTTGCCCCTCTACATTGTCAATTTCCGGTTCTATCGAGGCTATGCAATCTGGAAATGAGGTTGGTTTCCTTACGTTTTCAGTCCGGTAGGCCTGTCCATCGCCGACTTGCATCGATTGACTCCAAACCGGCCCGCATCAACCCCGACGACACTAGGCGACACCCTTGGTCCCGTGGTAGAGTGCTCCCCATGACGAAAGTCGCCGTCCAACGCGGGCGGAGGTGGCGGATGGCCTCAAACCGACGGCATCCTCTGAGGATTCTTGCCTCGGTAACACTGATCGTTCTGTTCTCAGCGGCACATCCCCTCTCGGCTCAAGAGGAATTCGACGCCAACCGGGTGTGCAAGGAACTGCCCGACCACGAGAGGTTGACCGAGATCCTCAAGCAGGTCGTCAAGGATCCATTGGGGAACGGCGGACTGGGCAACGACCTCTGGGCCACCATCGTCAACCGGGACGGCGTGGTCTGCATGGTCACGTTTTCCGGTGAAGACCGGGGCAGCCAGTGGCCGGGAAGCCGGGTGATCTCGGCCCAGAAAGCCACTACCGCCAATGCCTTCAGCCTTCCCAAGGGAGCCGGAGGAGCCTTGCCGGGCCTGTCGCTGTCGACGGCCAACCTCTATGCCGCCGTGCAGCCGGGAGGCAGTCTCTTCGGGCTGCAGTTCAGCCTTCCCGTCGATCCCCGGGTGGCCTATCGCGGCAACCCCAAGAACCATGGTGAGCCCAGGGACCCGATGGTGGGACGAAGGGTGGGGGGGATCGACGTCACCGGCGGGGGTCTGGGCCTCTATGACCGTCAAGGCGATCTGCTGGGCGGCCTGGGTGTCAGCGGCGACACCTCCTGCACCGATCACGTGGTCGCCTGGAAGGTGCGGGATGCCCTGGCTCTGGATCACGTGCCGGTCGGCATCAGCCCCACCGGGGACGACAACATCATCTTTGACATGAAGACCGATCCGGCCACCGGTCTGGCGGTGAGCCAGGGAGGCTTCGGTCATCCCCACGATTGCGCGGGGTCGGAAGTCCGGGACATTTCCCGGCAACTTCCCCAATCGCACCCGATCGGCGCCAACCCCAAGAACCCGTAGCAACAGCCAAGCCGTTCTTCTTTACAGTCTCTCCCTTTTTCCATGCCGCGTTTTCCGCATTCCCTTGTCATCCTGCTGGCGGCCCTTACCGTCACCGGTCCGCCGCAGGCCGGAGCTCAAACAGACCCGGAGGGCAACGGTTCCCAAAGAACCCTCCAGGCCCGGCGGATTGCGGAGCCGCCCCAACTGGACGGCCGGGTCGACGAAGCCCTGTGGCAACCGATCGAGCCGGCTACCGGGTTCATCCAGAGGAATCCGGAGGAAGGAAAGCCATCCAGCGAGAAGACCGAGGTGCGAATCGCCTTCGATGACGAGAATCTCTACGTGGGCATCATCTGTTTCGATTCCCGGCCCGAAGAGATCGTGATCAACCAGAACCGGAGAGACGGACTGAAAAACGACTCGGACTACCTCATCGTGATGCTGGACACCTTCCACGACCGGCAAAACGCTTTCGTATTCGGCACCAACCCCACCGGCATCGAGCATGATGCCCAGGTCTCCAAGGCAGGCCAGACGCGCGGAGGCGGGGGCGGCCCCTCGCGCGCCGGTGGCGGCGGAGGGGCTCAAAGGGGAGGCTCCAGCGCACTCAGCTTGAACTGGGACGCCGTCTGGGAGGTGAGGTCGCAAATTACGCCGCGCGGCTGGGAGAGCGAGATGGCTATCCCCTTCCGGACCCTGCGATACAAGCCGGGTCGGGACCAATCCTGGGGACTCAACATCGAGCGCAACCTGCGGCGCCGCAACGAACTGTCCCACTGGTCCCCGGTCTCACGAGCCTTCCGCTTCATCCATGTAAACTTGGCCGGGACGCTACAGGGACTGGAAATCCAAAACCACCGCAGTCTCAAGCTTTTGCCCTATGTACTAGGAGGATTCAGCCAGGACTACAGCCGCCCGGTGGACCCAACCAAATTCGAGCGAAACGTCGGACTGGACCTCAAGTACAGCCTCACTCCCAGCCTCACCCTGGACGGCACCGTCAATACCGACTTCGCCCAGGTTGAAGTCGACGAAGAGCAGGTCAACCTCACCCGCTTCGATCTCTTCTTCCCGGAAAAACGCCCCTTCTTTCTGGAAAACTCGGGCTTTTTCGAATTCGGCACACCGCAGGAGGTGGAGATTTTCTTTTCCAGGCGTATCGGCATCGACCAGCATCAGCACCTGGTCCCGATCGACGGAGGCGCGCGCTTGAGCGGCAAGGCCGGCCCCTACCAGATGGGCCTTCTCAACATGCAGACCCGCAGCGTGGACGGCGTGGTGCCTGCCAACAACTATTCGGTGGCACGCTTCAGCCGGGAGCTCCCCAACCGTTCCTCCATCGGGGTCATCGGGGTTAACCGGAGTTCGACTTCCACCTTCGACGGCGACCGCCCCTACAATCGAACTTTCGGCACCGACGCCAATCTCGGCCTGGGAAGATTCGCCAACTGGTACAACTACGCGGCCTTCACACAAACCCCGGGGCTCGAGGGCGGAAACCACGCCTATTCCTCCCTCCTGGAATACGACGATTCCATCCACGAATTCCGGCTTGGCTACCTCGAGGTGGGTGACCATTTCAATCCCGAGGTCGGTTTTGTTCCCAGGGCGGGTTACCGCAAGACCAACTACTTCTACCGATTCCACCACTATCCGACCAGCGGTCCGATACGCAGTTGGGAACCTCACGCCTCCAGAAGGGCCTGGTACTCGCTGGAAAACAGCGACCTCGAATCCGACTTTCAGCACTACCACATGGATTCCAAGTGGCAGAACGGCGCCCGCCTGGGTGTCGCCTGGAACCGAAACTTCGAGCGCCTGGACGAACCGCTGGAGGTGGTGCCGGGGGTCACCATTCCGGTCGGGCGGTATGGCTTCGACGAGATCATCGCCAACTACCGCACCGATCCCAGCGCTCCGCTCTTCCTCAGCGGCACCGCTGCGGCCGGCGGCTTCTACAACGGCAGAATCCGCAGTGTCAACGTGAACGGCGGCTATCGCCACAGCCACCGACTATCCTGGACGGCTTCCTACCTTCGCAACATGGTCATGCTTCCGGTGGGAGACTTCAATGTCGACCTGGTGGGGCTGCGCTTCAACTGGTCCTTCACTCCCAAGAGCTTCCTGCAAACTTTCAGCCAATACAACAGCGTGACCCGGACGCTGGGGCACAACATCCGCCTGGGACTCCTCTCCTCGGCCAGCACCGGTCTGTTCGTGGTCTACAACACCAGCAATTCCACCACGCCCCTGCTCGACTCCCATCGGCTCCCTCGAAGGACACTGACCCGGGCCCTGTTCGTCAAGTTCAACTATCTGTTCGACTACTGAGAGAAAGGGCGGTCCGGGGAGTCTCTTGGATCGGAACTGCTATTTGGAGGGGTGCACCCAATTCGCCGCCTTCGCGGCTGCAGCAGCGCCGGATTCGCACGACCCCGGGCTCCCACCCGGGGCTACCCTAAGGCGCAGCTACGCTGCTCTATATGGAAGATCTGTAGGAAGGTCTCCTTGGATGACCTGCGTCAACCGCGGCCAAGCCGCTCTCTCCTGACCCACAACACTGCCGGAGGGACAGGATTTTCCAATGGAATATTCCCAGGTGCTATCCGCTGGACCAAAGAACCGCAATTGGGACGCCCATTTGAAGCCTTGGACAAGAGCCAAGCGCAAGCGGATAGGCCCTGTCAATCCGATTCCGGGGCCAACTGCAGCAGCTCCAGTCTCTCCCTGTCCGGACCGTAGAAGTAACACCAGCGAACTCCGTTGGCCATGGTCACCGGCGTGGAGGCGAATTCCACGCCCTTGTCCCGGAGGGATTGATAGGCCTGCTGGATGTCGTCAACTTCAAAACAGATATGGCCGAATCCCATGTCGTTGGCCTTGGAATCGGACGGCATGGGCCGGCTCGACGGATTGAGGTACTGAAAGGTCTCGATCAGCGTGTTGCCCCCCGGAACCGAGAAGAAGGTTGCGGCCACTCTGGTGCCGGCCAAACCCGCCCCGCGGCTGAATTCGCTGTCATCGATCGATACCTCGAGGGAAATTTCAAGTCCGAGAGTTTCCGTATAGAACCGCTTGGTCCTGGCCATGTCGGAAACTACGATGTTGGTGTGGTGGAGACCTTTGATCATGGGTGCGCTCCTGAGGAGAATTGTCGGGCAGTGCCCGATTATGAAGGTCAGTCATTGCCTGACCGGCCAACCGGCGCCCGTTTTTTTAAGGGCCGGCTCCGTCGCGGCTCCAGCGGTTCGGGCACCCTCCAACTCTATCGCTTTCACCGAAGGTTTGGAACCGCAGCATTTCAAAAGGCGACCGCCGGTGCCCCATCGGCCCAACCCATCCGCCTCGAGACACGGTCGGGATGTCCTTACTTGAAACAAACGAAAAGAGAGTGATCCACGAAGTGACACGAAGCGGGACGGCTCTGCCGGATCGACACGGCTGTGGCCAGGCAACCCGGCCCGCGCTCTTGGGTGGCTTAATCCCATGACCTCCGTTGGCTGCAAACCAGTTCCAAGACAAGCATGAGTCGATGGTTTATTCACATGGATGCACAGGATACACAGGATTCTCTTCAGGAAACGGCTAGCTTCCAATGCCGGGAATCCGCAATACCGCACCGGATCATCGCCTGAGCTGGCTTCTCGTGCTGGTAGCTCTCGTCCTTTTAATCCTGTGCATCCTGTGTATCCATGTTCAATCATCTTGTTCCCGACACGCCATGAACTGTTCTTGTTTCGCTACCGTATGATCCGCACAGCTGGGCGGAGACTGGACTTCTTTGGATCAGACGAGCGGTCCCGGTTTTCCGTGGCGGTGGAAAGCACGGGCCGGCAATGGTGATATCATGCGGCTTGTCATCGGTCAGGAAAGGAGCAGGTCATGAGGCTGAATCGAAAGCTTGGTGTAATCCTTTTGTCGGCGGCGGCGCTTGCCGGCGCCTGCATCTTCACCCAGGCCCAAACTCCGATCGGGGACAAATGGTGGCCCTCCCGCTGGGGAGCGGAGGACCAGCGCGGCGCCGCCAACCTGATGACTCCGGAGCGGGCGTTGGAGGCGGCCCGTCTCATCCGGAAGGGCCAGGTCTACCAGCTCGGCCGAGTCTATGAACACGGAATGCCGCTGCCGGGCAAGCGGCACTTCAGCCTCACCATTCCGGGCTCACCCTCCGGGGGGCCCACCGGTAACAACCGGATCGTCTCGCACGATGAAATGTTCTCCGGCGAGATCGGCCAGGTGGGAACCCAGCTCGACGGGCTGGGACATGTCGGCGTGCGCTGGAAAGGGGAGGACTATTTCTACAACGGCTTCCGCCGATCAGAGTTCGGTGACGCCTACGGGCTCAAGAAGCTGGGCGTCGAGAACATCGGCGTGTTCTTTACCCGGGGAGTGCTGCTGGACGTTGCCGGCTACAAGTCGGTGCAGCGCCTGGAACCCGGCTACGCCATCACGGTCGAGGATCTGGAGAGAACGCTGCGCTCCCAGGAATTGGAAATCCGGCAGGGTGACGCGGTCTTCATCCACACCGGCCACGGACAACTGTGGATGAAGGACAACGAGGTCTACGGGTCGGGTGAGCCCGGAATCGGCCGGGAGGCAGCCAAGTGGCTCATCCAGCGTGACATCGTCCTGGTGGGCGCCGACACCTGGGGCATCGAGGTGGTCCCCGTGGAAGACCCCGACCGGCCCTTTGAAATCCACCAGTGGCTGCTGGCCAGGCACGGCATCTACAACCTGGAGAATCTGGACCTGGCGGCGCTGGCCGGCGACCGGGCCTATGAGTTCGCCTTCATTTTCGCTCCCTTGCGCCTGCGGGGCGCCACCGGCTCCCCGGGCAATCCGATCGCCGTTCGCTGAGGGAATTCGGACCTGATACCCGTGTCCTCCCTACCGCGACCTCAATCCCGAATCATGGCATCTTCTTTCCGGCTGGATCCGATTCGATTCGAAGTCATCCGGAACGCCCTGTTGGAGGCGACCGAGGAGATGTCGGTCTCGCTGCGGCGCAGCGCCTATTCCACCAACATCAAGACCCGAAACGACTTCTCCTGCGCCCTTTTCGATCGCCGCCTGCGGGCGGTGGCCCAGGCCTTCAATCAACCGAACCATCTGGGCTCACTGGTCCACAGCGTTCCAAGCGTGGTGCGCGCCTACGGCCCCGACCGGCTCGGTCCCGGGGACACGCTCATCGCCAACCACCCCTACCAGGGGGGAGTCCATCTCAACGACATTACCTTCATTTCGCCCCTATTCCACCGGGAACGTCTCTTCGGCTATGTGGCCAACCTGGCCCACCACGTGGATGTCGGGGGTGGGGCTCCGGCCAGTGTCGGTGCCTTCCGGGAGGTGTTTCAGGAGGGCGTCATCATCCCTCCGGTCAAAGTCGTGGAGAAAGGGGAATTGGTGGACGACGTCGTTCGGCTGGTTCTGGCTCAGATCCGCTCCAAGCACGAGACCGGCGGCGATTTTCGGGCCCAGGTGGCCGCCAACCACACCGGGACCCGTCGGTTGACGGCCCTGATCGACCGGCTGGGATTGGAGACCCTCGACAACTATACCGAGGAACTTCTTGAATACACCGAGCGGCGTGTTCGAGCCGAAGTCTCCAAGCTTCCCCAGGGCGAATTCAGCGCCGAGGGCGTGGTGGACAGCGACGGCTTCACCGACCGTCCGGTACGCCTGGTCGCCAAAATCCGGTTTGAGGGCACCCGGGGGGTTCGATTCGATATGAGCGGCTCCGACCCTCAGAGACGGGCGCCGGTCAACTCCACCTACGCCCAAACCTATTCGGCATGTGCCTACGTGCTGAAGTCGCTGATGGATCCGGACCTGCCGGTCAACGATGGCTTCTATCGCCTGATGAGGATCGTGGCTCCGGCCGGCAGCGTGGTCCATTGCAGGCCGCCTGCCCCGGTGGTCGGGGGATGGGAAGTCCAGACCCGCTTGGCGGACGTGATGTTCAAGGCTCTGGCTCCGGCACTTCCCGGGAAAATGCCGGCGGGCACCAAGGCCATGCAGTGCCATGCCGGGTTCGGCGCCATCCATCCCGCCAGCGGCGAGTACTACTGTTTCCTGGAGACCCTGGGCGGCGGCTACGGAGCCCGGGCTTCCAGGGATGGCCCCGATGCCGTTCAGACTCATGGTCAGAACACCGAAAACGCGCCCATCGAGGAGACCGAGTCCAACTACCCGGTACGCATTCTGCGCTACGAACTGGTCAACGATTCCGAAGGCGCGGGAACCTGCCGAGGAGGACTGGGCCTGCGCCGGGACTACCTGTTCACCGACCACGAGGTCTCGTTCACCGTTCTGGCGGATCGGGAACGCTGGGGCCCACACGGCCTGTTCGGCGGACTCCCGGGCCGCAGAGCCAGCTACCTGCTGAAATCCGGAGATCAGGAGGTTGAAGTGGGGTCCAAGCAGACTCTGCAGCTCAAACCGGGCCAGACAATCAGCTACCGCACCTGCGGCGGCGGCGGATACGGCCCCCCTCATCGCCGTTCACCCCGGGCCGTGCTGCGGGACGTTCGGGAAGGCAAGGTCAGTGCCGAAAGGGCCCGGAGCGTCTATCGGGTTGCGGTCGACACGGCCGCCTGGAAGGTGGACGAAGCCGAGACCCGCCGGTTGCGCCGCAAGGACGGCTCGGACGAACCGGCGTAGATTCCAACCAGTGACAACCCGGAGGTTCCCATGGACGACCTGGACCTCGAGTCCAAGCGACCTCGACCCGTCTCACGAATCAACTGGTCCGGCCTGCAGCAGGCCATGGATGCGGAAGGCCTGGAGGCGATGGTGGCCGCATCTCCCGAGAACTTCTTCTACCTGTCCAACTGCCTTCTTCTCTCTCAGCAGATCATTCCGAGCCGCCTCTGTATGGCAATAGCGCCCAGAGAACGTTCTCCAACGGCTCTGGTCTGTTACTGCGAGGAGCGGCAAATGCACCAGGACTCCTGGATAGCCGACATTCGCACCTACCTGGAATTTCAGGCGCACCCCATGACGGCCCTGGCCGAGACCTTGAAGGAGATGGGACTGGGCAAGGCCGACATCGGCATCGAAAGGCACTTCCTGACCGCCGACGACGTCGACCGGCTTGGCCGGGAGCTGCCTCAGGCCAGGCTGCGGGGAGCAGATCGGCTCTTCGACAGGGTGAGGGCCGTCAAGACTCCCGCCGAGCTGGAGATCCTGACTCGTGCGGCTTGCCTGACAGAGGGAGCCATCCAGGCCTCCTTCCAGTCTGCCAGACCGGGGCAGACCGAGAAAGTCGTGGCCGATGGCCTGCTGGCACGCGTCCTTCACGCCGGATCCACCCGGCAATGGATCACACTGGCCGTGGGGGCCAATACCTCCGTCAACCACCCCTTCCCCAGTTCCAAGCCATTGAAGCCAGGGGAGATCCTGCGGGTGGACGTCGGTGGGACCTTTCAGGGCTACCAGTCGGACGTGGCCCGCACCGCCGCCATTGCCGCCGTCACGCCCGAGCAGGAATCCGTGTATCACCGACTCAGGGAAGCACAGCGGCAGACCATTGAGACAGCCCGCCCCGGCGTCAGAGCCTGCGATCTCTATTTCACCTGCAGACGGGAGCTGGAGCAGCGGGGACTTTCCATGACCAGCCAGGCAGCCGGGCACGGACTGGGCATCGGCATGCACGAGTTCCCGGTGCTGCACGGTCGGGAAACAGCCGAGATCCAATCCGGCATGGTGCTTAACCTGGAGCCAGCCGTCCTGGATTCGCAGGGCTTTCTCTACCATCTCGAAGACCTCTTCGTGGTGACTGAAACCGCACCCAGGATCCTGACCCGTTTGATGGACACCACCGATCTATTTGTGATCCGGTGACCGCGGTCCCGGCAGGAATGGGATCCTGTTCTCACGACCGTCCGCCCGGGATGGCGGGTCCCTGACCAATCTGTTAAGATCATCTAGTCCGCATTTCTCACCAGGGGGCATGATCATGGCGCAGGAATTTTCCCTTCAGCGCG
>JAPPDF010000078.1 GCA_028875575.1 Acidobacteriota bacterium | reverse complement strand
CGCTCGACCGTAGTGACCGCTACGCTCTTCGCTCCCGAGCACGCGCTGAGGGGAGAATGCCTGCCCCATCATCACGCCCCCTGGTGAGAAATGCGGGTTAAACCCCTCTGGCCTCCGGGTCCCAGATGTACTTGTGCATCTGCAGTTGCAGGCGTACCTGCAGGTTGTCCTCCAGGAGCCATTCCGCCAGCAGCCGGGGAGGCAGCTTCTCGAACACGGTCGAGAACAGGACCGAACAGCGGTCGGTGAGTTGGTGCTCCTGCAAGGCGCTTCTGGCCCACAGATAGTCGGCTCGATCGCCGATCACGAACTTCACTTCGTCCCGGGATTGAAGCTTGGCCAGGTTGCCGTAAAGGTTGCGTTGCAATTCTCCACTCCCGGGGCACTTCAAATCCAGAATCTTGACGACCCCGGGATTGACCTGGCCGACATCCAGGCTGCCCCCGGTTTCCAGCAGCACCGTGTAACCTCTGCCGACCAGTTCGTCCATGAGCGGAAAAACCTCCTCCTGCAGCAGCGGTTCTCCCCCGGTGAGCTCGACCAAGGGACAGTCAAAAGACTCTACCTCCCGCAACACCTCCTCAACGGTGTAGTCCTTGCCTTCGTAAAACGCGTACTCGGTGTCGCAATAGGAACACCGCAGATTGCAGTAGGTCAACCTCACGAATACGCAAGGCAACCCCGCATAGGAGGACTCTCCCTGGATGCTGCGATAGATCTCGTTGACTTTCATTCCGGGCGGATCATGAGAAGACGGGGGTTGACCACCGGCGGGAATTGGACAGCACGGGGGAATGACGTCTAACGAGCCTCCAGCTCGCTGTCCAGAAACCGAGGATCGTCACGCCATTTGGCTCGCACTTTTACAAACAGATCCAGGTAGACCGGCTTCCCCAGCAGTCGTTCAATGTCTTTGCGGGCCGCGGCGCCGATGGTCTTCAGCTTCTGTCCCTGGCGCCCAATGACGATCTTCCTTTGGGATTCTCTCTCAACACAGATGTCGCAAAAAATACGAACCGTAGAGGCCTCTTCGTCCTCTTCGAATCGTTTCAGAACCACGATAGTGGAATAGGGGAGTTCCTGCTCCGTATGCCTGACTACCTTCTCCCGAACCATTTCGGCCGCCAGAAAGCGCTCCGGCGAGTCGGTGAACTGAGAGTCGGGGAAATAGGCCGGTCCCCTCGGAAGGTACTTCAGGATCTGTTCCAGCAGCAGGTCCAGGTTGTCCCCCTTCAGGGCGGACACGGGGATAATCTCGGCGAATTGGAACTGCCTGGAATAGAAATCGATAAGGGGAAGCAACCTGGCCTTGGCCAGCAGATCGATCTTGTTGAGCAGCAGCAGCGTAGGCAGGCCCCGCTTCTTGATCAACTCCAGCAGGTAGCGGTCGCCGGAACCGAAAGCGGCGGTGGCGTCCACCATGGCCAGCAGCAAATCGATGCCCTCCAGAGCATCGTACACCGCCCGCATCATTCGCCGGTTCAGCTCATATCCGGGCTTGTGAACTCCCGGAGTATCGGCAAAGACGACTTGTCCTTCCGCCTGGGTGTGGATGCCCAGGATTTTGTGCCGGGTGGTTTGGGGCTTGTTCGAGACGATGGATACCTTCTCTCCCAGGAGGTGGTTGAGCAAGGTGGATTTTCCGGAATTGGGCCGGCCGATCAGCGTGACGAATCCCGATTTGAAGGCGGCATTCCCGGTCTCGCCGAGCGAATCCCGGGGAGACAGCATTTGAACCGGGAGGTTTTCCTTGGCTGTCATGGGTTTCACGACACCTCGCCTCACCGCCCGAGCTGGGGCGGAGCGGTCTGCCGGGCGAGCAACTTGCTGATTCGACGGTGGTCGGCCTCCTGCACCTCGAAGAGAACTCCCTGGGTGTCGTACTTCTCCCCTTTGCGTGGGACCCTGCCGAACACCGAGGTGAGGAAGCCGGCCACGGTGGTGGTCTCCTCGCTGTGCAGCCTGATGTGGAACAGGTCCTCAACCTCCTCGATAGCCGTATTCCCCGGAATCAGGTAGGAACCGTTGGCGTCCCTGGCCAGCGGCGAATTCTCCGCGACCTCGTCTTCGTCATGGATCTCTCCTGCGATCTCCTCCAGGATATCCTCGATGGTCACCAACCCGGCCACGCCACCATGCTCGTCAACCACAATGGCCATGTGGGAGGACTGTCGCTGCAATTCCGCCAGCAACTCGGCAACCCGTTTGGTCTCGGGAACGAATTGGATGGGCCTCACCAAGCTCTCCAGGTTGTCGAGAGTCACCGGGGTGTCCCAGATGTCGATCAGGTCTTTCAGATAGACAAATCCCTCGATGTTCTCCACATGGTCTCGGTACACCGGAACCCGGGAGTGCTTGGTAGAGGTGATCAGTTGCTTGAGCATCCCGGGGGTAGCGCTGACGTTGATGGTCACCATATGGGTTCGGGGAACCATGATGTCCCCGGCCGAGGTTTCGCCGAATTCAACCACCGACTGTATGAGCTCCTCCTCTCCCTTCTTCAGGATTCCCTCTTCCTGGCCCACATCGATAAAGGCCTGAATTTCCTCTTCAATATGCTGCTCCGTCTTTTCCTCCTCGGCCTCGGGAGCATTGAACCGGCGGAACAGCCGCAAGCTGGATGCGAGCGGATAGGCCAGAACCTTCAAGAGCGGGCGTAGCAGCCGATAGCTGGGCAGCAGGGTGAGGACCACCCTTTCAGGCTTGTGGAAGGTGCAGATCCTGGGGATCAACTGCCTGAAGATCACCACCACCAGAAACATGAGACCCAACGCTGCCGGCAGGGTGGTGAGGTAGCTGTCGAATTGGGAGTGCAGGTATCCTGTCAGGACGATGGCAATGGAAACGCTGCAGACCTGGATCCCCACGTAGATGTCTACCTGGCTCTCCAGGCGGCTGTCCATCAACTGCTTGATCTGTCCCGCGGCCTCCGGCGAAAGTTTTTCCACCATTCGCCGCATGGCCACTTTGTTGGTGCGGCTGAGACTCATTTCAAAGATCGAAAGCAGCGTTAACACCAGCAGGAAGAGGAGGGCTGCCAGCAGCACCCCAGCCGTGATCATAGGAGTTCTCTCTGTAGCCTCAGCTCCTTGCGGCGCATCTGCCCCCGGTCGAGCTCATGGTCGAATCCCAGCAGGTGGAGCCAGCCATGAATCATGAGCGTGCAGATCTCCCGCTCCAGGGAGTGATTGCGCTTGAGGGCTTGTCGATAGGCGGTTTCAATGGAAATCATCATATCACCCAGGTAGGGATTGTCAACGCCGGCCGGGTGGGAGTCCTGCGCCGGGAAAGACAGGACATCGGTGGACTCGTCCTTGCCCCGAAACAGACGGTTGTAGCGGCGAATGGTCCGGTCAGTGGTCAGAACAACGCTGAAGTCAGCGGCATCCGTCCTGGCTCGACCGGCAAGCCCCAGGGCGAACCGGCGGAGCCGTTTCAGCGGAACCGCATGCCGGCGCTGGCGGTTGAGAACAAGGACCTCGGGCATCAATGGCGACCTGGCTCAATCATCGGCGTGGCGCCGTCGGGTCGGAATCTTTCTCGGGGGTCGGGTCGGATCCCGGAATGCCGTCGGGAGCAGACGTGGGGGCCGGCTTTTCCGACTCGTAGGTGTCGTAGGCGCGAACGATCCGTTGTACCAACGGATGGCGGACGACGTCGCCTTCGTGAAAGTAGACGAAGTCGATGCCATTGACCTTGGAGACGATGTGGCCGGCCTCCACCAACCCGGAGACCTTGCCGGGTGGCAGATCGATTTGGGTGATGTCTCCCGTGATCACCGCCTTGGAATGAAAGCCGATGCGGGTCAGAAACATCTTCATCTGTTCCGAAGTGGTATTTTGCGCTTCGTCCAGAATCACAAAGGAATCGTTGAGGGTTCGGCCTCGCATGAAGGCGATCGGCGCAATTTCGATGGTGCCCCGTTCCAGATAGCGATCCACCTTGTCGATGTCCAGCATTTCGTAGAGGGCATCGTAGAGGGGACGCAGGTAGGGGTCCACCTTCTCCTGCAGGCTGCCCGGCAAGAAGCCCAAGCGCTCGCCGGCCTCCACGGCAGGTCGAGCCAGGATGATCCGGTTGACCTGCCGAGCCAGCAAGGCAGCCACGGCCATGGCTACCGCCAGGTAGGTCTTGCCGGTACCGGCCGGGCCGATACCGAAAACCATGTCAAACTTTTCGATGGACTGGAGGTAGAGATGTTGGTTGAGGCTGCGGGGAGTGACCTGTTTTCTGCCCGAAAGGCGCATCCGCGGAACGAGAACACAGTCTTTCAGGCGAACCTTGGGGTCTTCCGAAATGATCTTCAGGATGGACTTGAATTCACCGTTGTTGAATTGAAACCCTTGTTCCCGGACCTGATTGAAGTCCCGAACCGCCCTTTCGACGATTTCAACGTCTCCTGCCTTCCCTTCAATGACCAGGGTGTCAGACGCTAAGGAAAGTCGGACATCGAAAACATTTTCGACAAATGCCAGGTTTTCGTCGAGGGTTCCGAAGATCGTCTCCGCCCCATGCCCGAGGGCGACACTCTTCTTCATCATGCCGGGTGGTCTGGTCTCCTCCTTCAGTGACGGGATTCCAAAGAGTGTGACACAGCCGCGCGTTTGCGGTCAAGGAGCGGGAGGCCGAAGCACCGAGGACTATCCTACGCTACCCGATTCAGGGTGACGAAACTGTCAAGGCCCCTGAATCGCGCCCACATTCAATCTGGGATTGTAGGGGCGCCCCTACAATGGGGATCAGCGAGGGGTGGCCTTGTTGAAGCGCTGCCCATCCCCTGACGTCGAAAACAGGTCCGGTGTCGCCAACCTTACCGTTCCCGCATGAGCTCCAGAAATTCGGTTTCGTCCATCACGGGGATGCCCAGTTGGCGAGCCTTGGCCAGCTTGCCGCCGGCATCCTCTCCGGCCACCACAAAGGCGGTTTTCTTGCTGACGGACGAGGTTACGCGGCCTCCTCTCAGAGCGATCATCCGGCCGGCTTGCTCGCGTGTGAGCGTGGCCAGTCTGCCGGTCAGCACCACCTGTTGTCCCTGGAGTTCGGAGGTGGAGGATTCCGCATGCCTCTCCTCCAAATTCAAGCCGGCCTGTCGGAGCTTCTCCACGATCCGCTGGCTGCCGGACTGGGCGAAAAACTGCCGGACCGACTCGGCAACGACCGGCCCCACTTCGAACACGGACTCCAGACTCTCCAGGGAAGCCCCGGACAGATTTTCCAGGGTGCCGAAGTGCCGGGCCAGCACCATGGCCGTGCGCTCGCCGACGTGTCGGATACCCAATCCAAAGATGAGCTGTCCCAAGCCTCTCTGCTTGCTGGCTTCGATCTGGGCCAGCAGGTTGGCGGCGGACTTGGGTCCCATGCGCTCCAGCCCGACCAGGTCATCCAGCTTGAGGGCATAGAGGTCGGACGGATCGCGAACCAATTCCCTGTTCAGCAGTTGGTCGACCAGCGCCTCGCCCAAGCCCTCGATGCGAAGGGCCCTGCGGGAGCAAAAGTGCAGCAGTGCCTCCCGGATCTTTGCCGAACAGGTCCGTTTGATGCAACGAAAGACGGCTTCGTCCTCGGCCCGAACGACCTCTCCCTGGCAGATGGGGCACCGGCGCGGCATGGCAAAGTCTCGTGCTCCGGGAGGCCGGAGGTTTTCGACGACCTTGACCACCTTGGGGATGACGTCCCCTCCCTTTTCCACCCAGACGGTGTCGCCGATCTTGACCCCGAGGCGGGCGATCTCGTCAAGGTTATGCAGGGTGGCGCGGCTGATGGTGGAACCTGCCAGGCGAACCGGTTCCAGCACGGCAACCGGTGTCAGAGCCCCCGTCCTTCCCACCTGAACCTGAATGTCGTTCACCACCGTCGTGGCCTGTCGCGCGCGAAACTTGTAGGCCACCGCCCAGCGGGGAAACTTGGAGGTCTCCCCCATGTCCTGCTGGAGCAGAATGGAATCCACCTTGACCACTACGCCGTCGATCTCGTAGCCGAGGTCCTCTCGCCTGTCTTCCCACAGCCGACAGAAGTCCAACACCTCCCTCACCGAGGCGCACCGCTTCCAGTGGGGATTGACTTTGAATCCCGCCTCCCTGAGCCACTCCAGGGCCTCGGAATGGTTCCGGCGCGGAACCCGTCCGTCCACAAGGGCCTGGTATACGAACATATCCAGATTCCGCCCGGCCACCACACCGGGATCAAGGGTTCTCAAGGTGCCGGCAGCGGCGTTGCGCGGATTGGCAAACAGGGGCTCCCCATTCTCCTCCCGCTCCCGATTGAGTTTTTGAAAAGAGTCCAGCGGCAGGAAGACCTCCCCTCGCACCTCGACCTTCCCTACTCCTTGCGCCTCGCGGCTCAGAGCCGGCACATGAAGCGGGACCGACCTTATGGTGCGGACGTTGGCAGTGACATCCTCGCCCCGGAGCCCGTCGCCTCGGGTGACCCCCCGAACCAGCGATCCATTTTCGAAGGTCAATGCCAGGCTGAGGCCATCGATCTTGAGCTCACACACAAATTCGGTCCGGCTGCTCCCGGCCGACTCCTGAACGCGCCGGTCATAGTCCAGCAGCTCGCTTTCCCCGTAGGCATTGTCCAGGCTCAACATCGGGAGGGTGTGCTCCACCGCGACCAGTCCCTCGCCGGGCTTCCCTCCTACGCGCTGGGTGGGAGAATCGGCAGTCACCAACTCGGGATGAGCCGCTTCCAGTTGCCGAAGTTGCCGGACGAGTTCGTCGAACTCCCGATCGGCGATATCAGGATCGTCCAACACGTAGTAGCGGTGCTCGTGGTAGCGAATACGATCCCGCAATCCGGCAATCTGCTCAACGGCTTCGGCCTTGACCGACATGACACCCCTACCCGCTAATTTGAAACAGCCCTGTATCAGCCACCCCGTCGTATGGGACGGCGGCGCGACTGGGCAAAAAGTGAAGAGTGGAGAGTGGAGAGTGGAGAGTTATTCGATCCACACGCCTTGCATCTTGTCGGTCTCGACGCAGTTCTTCAAATGAGTCCGCCCCCCGTCCTGCCGGGCAGATCATTCAGAGGAAAAACAGCCGTTCGTTAATAAAGACGAACCACGAATGGACCCGAATCAACACAAATAGGGATCGATTCCTTTCAGATTCTCTTCGTGGTCCTTCGTGGACAACTCTTTTTTGTTTCGAAAAAGTGCAACCAAGTCATCCGGTGCGTGCCCATTCCCGAACCCCCCGGATACCCCCTCCCCCCTCTTCACCCTTCACCCTTCACCCTTCAAACTTCAAACTTCAAACTTCAAACTTCAAATCGTGGCGGCGCCCAGCTCCAATCCCTGACGAACGGAACGGATCACCTGCCGGTAATAGTCTTCATAGAGTGGGATGATCTTGGTGGAACAGAATTTCTCCATGGCGAAATCGCGGGCATTCCGGCCCACGGTGCGGTGCCTTCCAGGATCGGTCAACAGCTCGATCGCCCTGGAAGCCATGGTAGCCACATCTCCTGGAGGCACCAGAAATCCGTCCCGCCCATCCCGGACCACCTCCGGAAGGCCTCCCACGCTGGAGGCGATCACCGGCACCTGGCAGGCCATGGCCTCCAGGGCCACCAGTCCAAAGGACTCGGTATCGCTGGGCAGCAGCAACAGGTCGGCTACACCCAGCAACTCGGCGATGGAGTCCTGCTTGCCCAGAAAAACGGTTCGATTTTCCAACCCCTTGTTGTGAGCCAGCCACTCGGCGTTGGAGCGCTCCGGGCCATCGCCCACCATCAGAAGCCTGGCCGGGACCTGACGCTGAAGCCGGTCGAATATCTCGATGACGTGGTTGACTCTCTTCACGGGGCGGAAGTTGGAAATGTGGATCAGGATCCTTTCTTCGGGGAGGGCGTACCGCCCCCTGAGGATGTCATCGTGGGAACGCTGGAAGACATCGCAATTGACGAAATTGGGAATGACGGTGATGGGACTGTCCATTTCGAACTCCCGACCGGTCAGTTCTCGCAAAAACTCGGAAACCGCCGTCACTCCGTCGCTCTTTTCGATCGAGAGGCGGGTAATGGGCAGATAGGATCGATCGTTGCCCACCAGGGTAATGTCGGTTCCGTGCAAGGTGGTGATTACGGGAAGCCGCTTGGGCTTGAGCATCTCCTTGGCCAGGAAGGCGCTCACCGAATGGGGAATGGCGTAGTGGACGTGCAGCAGGTCCAGGTCCTGGTGGATGGCGACATCGGCCATCTTGGTAGCCAGAGCCAGGGCATAGGGAGGATGCTCGAACAGGGGGTAATTCATCATCTCCACTTCATGGAAATGAATCCGATCGCTGGTGGCATCCAGCTTGATCGGGATCGCATAGGTAATGAAATGGATCTCATGCCCCCGTTCGGCCAGTTCCTTGCCGATTTCGGTGGCCACCACGCCGCTTCCGCCGTAGCTGGGGTAGCAGGTAATTCCGATTTTCATGGGGACGCCGCCTTTCGGGACGAGGCGAAAAAGGCCACCGGATCCCCCACGGCCAATGCCTCTCGGGAATGGAAGGCTTCCGCGTAGCTTGTCCGGATGAGAGAACCGTAATGCCGATTCAGCGCCTTGAGCGCAGGAAGGAACTCGGGAACGCTCAGATAGGTTCGGGGCTCGTCCGATCCGGGGTCGTGCAATTGGGAAGCAAAACAGCCGATGGCCCGCATTTTTTGCTCGAAGAAGGCACTGATGTCCACCAGGAAAGAAGGAGCCGGGAAACTCGCTTGCCGGAAGTAGACTATGCGATCGGGCCGAAACCGCGGCTGAGCCGTCGTGATCTTGTTCAGGCCGGAAAGGTAGCAGGCAGCCGTCACGATCCGGCTGGCGGCCACGTGATCGGGATGGGGATCGTCCCAGTGGTGAGTGAATACCAGACCCGGACGGAACTCCCGCAGTCGCTCGATGACCCTGAGGCGCGCTGCCGAGGTATCCTGAAGGTGGGCGTCGGGAAGCCCCAGGTTGACTCTTGTCTTCAATTCCAGGACCTCGGCCGCGGCCTGGGCTTCTCGGGACCGGATCCGGGAGGTCCCCCGGGTCCCCAGCTCACCCCGTGTCATGTCCGCAACACCGGTCCGATGACCCAGATTTGCCAGCTTGGCCAGGGTTCCGCCCACCGACAACTCGACGTCATCCGGATGAGCCCCGAAGGCCAGCACGTCCAGCTTCATGAAACCGTCCACTTCCCTGTCCGGAAGCCAGCGCCGTTCCCACTTCAATGCGCCGGCTCTCCCCGCCCAGATCCACGAATCCCACCCGCGTGGCCCCCTGGCGATCCTGCTCTCTCAGCTTTTCCGGCCACTCCACCAGGATCACCGCCTCCCGGTCCAGGATTTCCTCCAGGCCCAGAGTCTCCAGGTCCGGCCCCGGCTCGACGCGATACAAGTCCAGGTGAAACACGGGCAGCCGCGCCCCGTACTCGTTGATCAGGGTGAAGGACGGACTGGTGACCTCGTCAGGATCGTCCAGGCCCAGTCCACAGACCATCCCCTTGCAAAACACGGTCTTGCCGACTCCCAAGGGACCGTCAAGCAGAAACATGCAGGGCCGCTCCAACGTCTGCCCCATGGCGAACGCCGCCTGGAAGGTTTGTCGTGCGGAATGGCTGAAGATATTCAGTGTCATGGGATTCGGGCCGCCTGCGGAGGGCGGTTGCAGGCGACGGCACCGAACCCCGGGGCAGCTTCCCGGATTTTGCGCAGGGCCTCGGCGGTGAAGCCGGTCAGATCGGAGGCCATTACCGATTGGTCTCCGCGGATCTCTTGCGCCAAATCGCCGGCCAGACCGTGAACGAAAACCGCCAGGGTGATGACCGACTCCAGATCGTCGACCCCCCGTCGGTCCCTGGTGGCCGGCATCGAAAACCATTGGGCCATGAGTCCGGCCACGATTCCGGTCAGAACGTCTCCCGAGCCCCCCTTGGCCATGGCCGGGTTCCCGCTCGAATTCAGGGTGACCTGACCGGAAGGCGAGGCCAGCAGGGTCTGGTGTCCCTTCAAGACCAGGTACAGCCCCCTCCCCATGGCAAAGTCCCTGGCCAGCTCGATTCGGTTCTCCTGCAGTTCCCGGGTCGAGATCCCCAGCAGCCGCGCGAATTCCCCCGGATGCGGAGTCAGCACCAGAATCTCTTCTTTGCGCTCCAGCAGTTCCAAGGCGCCCTGGCAGGCGTTGATACCGTCGGCATCGAGAACCACCGGCAGCGGGCACTCCTCAACAAAGCGCCTGGCAAACTGAACGGTTTCGCTCTCCCGCCCCAATCCCGGGCCCAAGGCGACTACCGTTTTGCCCTGCAGCAGGCTCTCGACCCTCGAGTAGTCGAACGCCTTGGTGGAGAATGTCCCCCCGGGGGTGGCTGCCAGCGGCTCCGTCATAACCTCCAGGAGTTGACCGGCCACAACCGGCTGGCAAGGGGCAGGCACCGCCAGGGTCACCAGGCCGGCGCCACAGGCAAGAGCCGCCTGCGCCGTCATGGCGGCGGCGCCGGTCTTGCCGGTTGAACCGGCGACTGCCAGGACGTGGCCGAAGTGTCCCTTGTGAGCCTCGGGCTCTCTCGCGAAAGCCTGCAGGGTGGTTGCAGCCTCGGCCCGGACGACCTGATGGAGCCGCGACCCCGACTCCCGCACCAGTTCGGGAGGGCTGCCGATGGGAATCACCACCCATTTCCCGGAAAAGCGGGCCGCGGGCGCGAAAACATGGGCCGGCTTGGGAGCGGTGAAGGTCACCGTCAATTCGGATAGGGGAGCTGACACATCGCCCGGGGGATTCCCCAGGGAATCGCAGTCCAGACCGGAGGGAAGGTCAATGGCCACCACGCGGGGAAAGCGCTTCAGGCATTCGACCACCTCCGCCATGAAACCTGTCAGTGGAAGTCTGACTCCGGTGCCCAGAAGGGCGTCCACCAGGATGTCGGCCCTGGCGGGGTCGAGACGGGACTGCACTCTGTCGGACCCATCGCCCTCCTCGACGATCCACTCAATGGGAACTCCCATCTTTTGGGCTATTCCCAGATTGGTCCCGGCGTCACCTTTCAGGGACTCCGGCCGAGCCATCAGGACCACTTGCGTGGCTACTCCTCCAAGGTGGAGGTGTCGGGCCACCACCAGGCCGTCTCCTCCGTTGTTCCCCTTGCCGCAGACCACCAGCACCCTCGAGCCCTGGAGCCCGCCAAAATGCCGCTCCATCTCGCGCACCACGCCGCTGCCGGCATTTTCCATGAGCATCAGGCTGGGAAGACCGTATCGGGCCGTAGTCTCCCGATCCACCCAACTCATCTGACCGCTTGACAGGATCCTCATTTCGCCTCTGGTTGCCGAGTTGGCACCGTACTAACCCCAACTCAATCTAAGCGGTTGAGAAAGTTCAAGTCAAGATCAAAACCGGCAGTCCCGCAGGGGTGGAATCCGAAGGGAAAGGAACTCAACCGATGCTCCCCCGGGAGCGCCGCCACCGGGTGAGAAATGCGGCTGACTGCAGGCAGCGCTCCGGTTGACAATCTTGGGGGTGGAACCTAGAGTTGTGGTTGTAAGCACCGGTTGCGCCACCATCCGTCCCTGGGCACCTGGCTCGCCCTGGGCCCTTCGGCGGATTCCAGGTCATGACCCACTTCTATCTCTACCTGTCAATCATATTGCTGGCCAAGGGGCTCACTCTGGCCGTGGTGGCGCTGGCTCGACAGCGGAGGAGGGCGGAGCCCCCGGATTGCAGCGCGCCTGCCACCCCCGCCGACCTGGAGCCCTTCACCTGTCTCAAGGCCGAACTGAAGGAGGTCAACGAGGGGGTATTCCTGTGTCGAATGCGGTTTGCCAACCAGGCAGGCCGGCATTTGAAGTTTGAAGTTAGAAGTTTGAAGGGGGAAGTTTGAAGGATGAAGTTTGAAGTGGGAAGTGGAAAGAGGACGGGTGAAGTCGGATTTGCCGGAGAGGACGTTTGAGTTTGCCCGGCGGGTGGTCGTGCTATGCCGGTTTCTGGACGAGAAACCAGGGGTCTCGCGGACGCTGGGGAACCAGTTGCTAAGGTCTGGAACTTCGATCGGGGCCAATGTAGAAGAAGGTCAAGCAGCGCAAAGTGAAGCCGACTTCGTCAGCAAGTACAGCATCGCCTGTAAGGAAGCCCGCGAAACGCATTACTGGCTCCGCCTTCTGGCAGCCTCCGAAATCCTTCCGCCGGATAGATTGGCTGAACTGGAGATCGAATGTAATGAATTGATCTCCATTTTGACCAGCATCATCAAGAAAATGAAGACCAGACAGCAATGACTCCGAACTTCAAACTTCATCCTTCAAACTTCATCCTTCAAACTTCATCCTTCAAACTTCATCCTTCAAACTTCTAACTTCAAAAAAAGGCTATCGATCAGGAAGCGGTCGCTTTGCGCAGCCTCTTCCAGTCGATAGCCTTTTTGAATTCTGGAGCGGGAAACGGGATTTGAACCCGCGACTTCAACCTTGGCAAGGTTGCACTCTACCGCTGAGTTATTCCCGCCAATGCCCCCAAACCTTAAGAGGCTTCCCCGCGAAAGTCAATCCGTTTCTGGCTGACGGAATAGGCTCGCTCAATCCGGCTGGGGCGTTTCATCCGGATCACCGAACCTTCCGGCTTCGCTCGTGAACGGCATCCACCAGTCTTAGCACCTGGTCCACCGGGGTCTGGGGCAGAATGCCGTGGCCCAGATTGAAAATGTGGCCCGGCCGCCCTTCAGCCTGATCCAGGATCTCTCCGGCTTTCTCCGCGATGCCGTCGGGATGCCCCAGCAGCACCAGGGGATCCAGGTTGCCCTGCACCGCTTGCCCCTCCCCGATCCTGGCCCAGGCCTGGGCCAGATCGATGCGCCAGTCGACCCCGATGACGTCGGCTCCGGTCGATCCGACCAACTCCAGGTATCCGCCGGTTCCCGTAGAGAAATAGATGACCGGGACGCCGGGCCTGATGTTTTCGATCACCTGGATGGTGTAGGGCAGCACCCAACGCCGGTAGTCCTCTGGGCTGAGGCATCCGGCCCAACTGTCGAAGAGTTGAACGGCCTGGGCCCCGGCCAGAATCTGGCCGTTGAGATACCTGGTTACGCTTCGGGAAATCAACTGCATCATGCTGTCCCAGGCTCCCGAATGGCGGTACATCAGTTCCTTGGTATGGACATAGTTCTTGGACCCGCCTCCCTCGGTGATGTAGGAGGCCAGCGTGAAAGGGGCTCCGGCAAAGCCGATGAGCGGCAAGTCGGGCCTCAGCCCGGCCCGAGCCTTGCGCACGGCATCGAACACGAACGACAGCGATTCTTCCGGTTCGACCTCGGACAGCCGGTCCACCTCAGCCTGTGTACGGATCACCCCCTGGATGTTGGGACCACCCCCGCCCTCGAAGGTGAGACCCAGGCCCATGGGTTCGACGATCAAGAGGATATCGGCAAAGATGATGGCGGCATCCACCCCCAGACGATGGGCCGCGGTAACGGTAACTTCGGCGGCCAGGTCCGAGTTCTTGCACAAACCCAGAAATGAAGTCCGGGAGCGTATTTCCCGGTATTCGGCCATGTAGCGTCCAGCCTGGCGCATGAGCCAAATGGGCGTGTATTCGGTGGCCTGACGGCGGCAGGCTCGCATGAAGACACTGTTGTCCAGCCGGCTGTAGGTCCGCGGGACCGGCGTCCCGGACTCGACGTCCACCGAAACAGCCACCCGCGAAGATGGCGGGACTCCCTCGTCCCGTGGACTGGCGGCGGCTTTCCTGGAGGCCTCCTCCACCAGGCGGGCCATATTGGGCTGGCCGGCTTCCAGGTCCACCCGGACGAGCTCCCGGCGCAGCGCCTGGCTGCAATTGGGCCCGATGGAAGCGGTCACCGCATGGTTCAAGGCGCGTCGCAGGGCATCGGCCTTTTGCTGCTGGCTGGCCAGTTGGAAGAGATGGGACACCTGCATGGAGTTGGTAAACAGGACCACCCGGCAGGTTCCCTCGATCAGGGCATCGATGGCCTGGTAAAGCGGACCGGTGTCGGAGGGCAGTGTCCATCGATAGACGGGAACCTGCAGCACTTCGGCTCCCCGTTTCCTGAGTTCTTCAAGCAACAGTCGATTGGGCGTCCCATACTCCTGAACGGCCACCGTCAATCCGGAGAGGTTGGGGCAACCCTCGCTGGTATCCATGACTTCCAGAACTTCCCGCCAGGTATTGGGTTCGGGGACGGGAATGACCGTAGACAGGCCCAGTGCCCTGAGCGCTGCAATGGGCTTGGGGCCTCGTGCGATCAGCGTGGCTCTGGACAAGGCGCCCAGCAGGTCCCGTTGCCGGTAGCGCCTCTGGAGCACGTCCATCAGGGTTCGGGTTCCCACGCCGGTCATGAAGACGGCGACGGCGACGTCGCCCTGGAGCAGCCTCTCCCCGAATCGGATGGCGCCGACGTTCTGTTCCAGCGGGGCCTCCGCCAGGGCCGGAGCCAGTTGAGCCACACCCTGATGTCTCGAGATCAACGAGGCCATTTCCTCCGCGAATCGGCTTTCGAAGGCAACCACCCGTTGACCCTGGAACCCTGCTGGCATTGGATCGACAGCTCTCATGGACTGTATCGGCCGGAGGAAAACCCGCCTTATGCCGTACCCCCCGGCCCCCCGATTCTCATCGGCGTACCAAGCGGAAAGAACAACCGGGGACTATGGTATCATGCGCCCTTCCGATCGACTTGGCGCCGCACCATCCAACGACAGTTCTCTGCGCGCCCCATTCAAGCACGAGCAAGGGTCAGGAGCCCAAAAAGGCAGGGTTGCCGGACACGCCGGAAAACTGGCGGTGAAACAGTGCTCTCAGGAGCAGGAGGACAAGAGGCCCGCGCCCCCTGCAAGAAAGGTCTCCATCATCCTTCAAACTTCATCCTTCAAACTTCAAACTTCCCCCTCCAGGAGGTCAATCTTGAACCAACCGCTTGCAAACAGTCGACGGACAAGCTTCCGTATGGGTGCCGGTGGATTGATCCTCTGCACGCTCTTCCTGCTCGCTTGCGAGCCCGGGGCGACTCCCCCTCCCCATTCCGAGCCAGGACCGGAAACCGGGTCCGTGCCCAATACCCTGACTCCCGAGGAGGTCAGCCAAGGCTGGGTTCTTCTTTGGGACGGAGAGACCACGTTCGGCTGGCAGTCATTGGGAGGGGCAGAATGGCAGATCGGGAACGGGGTCCTCTCGGCAGCCTCAGGCAACTCCGGGTGGTTGGCCACCAATGCGCAATTCGCCGACTACGTGCTGAAACTGGAATATCGCACTGCCGCCGATGGCAACAGCGGAGTCTTTCTGCGGTCCCTCAAGGAGGGAGAACCCCACCAAACCGGATATGAGCTCCAGATTTGCGATTCACACGCCAGCTACACCACCGGCAGCCTGGTCAACCACATCCAGGCCAAGCCGGTAGTCACCGAGGCGGACCGCTGGCAAAGCTACGAAATCTCGGTTCAGGGAGACCGATTCGTGGTGCGGCTCAATGGCGAACAGATCCTGGATGCGCGGACCGAAGCCCATCGAACGGGGCACATCGGCCTGCAGTACAACCAGGACAAGAAAATAGAATTTCGCAACATCAAGCTGAAACCCTTGGGACTGGAACCGCTATTTGACGGCAATAGCCTGAAGGGCTGGCGCAAGGTGGACCGGCCAAACAAGCCGATGCCGCACGAATGGTCGGTCGGAGAGGGACTGATTCACGTGGAAAAGGGAGCGGGACAACTCGAAACGGAACGGACCTTCAAGGACTTCGTATTCCAGCTCGACATCCGGACCAATGCCCCCGACGCAGAAACCCATCCCAATAGCGGCGTCTTCTTTCGCGGTGACGCCGGGGAGTTCTGGACAGGCTACGAATCCCAGATCCGCAACCAGTTCGAAGAGGGCGATCGCTCCCGACCAGTGGACTTCGGCACGGGCGGTCTCTATTTCTACCACCCCGCCCGGCGAGTCATTCCAAGCGACGGTGAGTTCTTCACCAAGACGATCATCGCCAAGGGGCGCCACATCGCGGTTTGGGTGAACGGCTATCCCGTCACCGACTACGTTGAAGGTCGTCCCGAAGGAAGGAATGCCAGGAAGGAAGCCCGCCTGGAGGGAGGAACCTTCAGCCTGCAAGCCCACGATCCCACGACCAACCTGGACTTTCGAAACCTCAACGCGGTGGAGCTACCCGAGAGATAACCCGCCTTTGCAAGGTGTATTCAGCGACGCGGTAAGGACTACGAATGAACCGCTTGCCAGAAACAAACGCTGCGTCTCACGAAGCCGCAGCTTTGCGGCGTCGCGTATACCCCCCTCCGCATCAGCCTTCGCCTGCGGCTCGGCTTCTGCGACTCCCCCTCA
>JAPPDF010000077.1 GCA_028875575.1 Acidobacteriota bacterium | reverse complement strand
TGGCCTCGATCTTCTGCTGGTGGGGACCCAGCATGTCGGTGGCGGTGCCGCTGCCCCCTCCCTGATGAGGCGTGTAGGTGTAGTTGAGAATGGCCGGCTCGGAACCACGGTTGGTCAGAGCCAGCTCCGAGGTGAAGTGGGAGTTGCTCTTCCCCCTCGAGTCCAGCACCACCGGGACGAACTGGGTCATGGCGTCCGTGCCGGTCGCCGGCCCATAAAAGCCGGAGCCAAAGATAAAGGGCGGGAGTATATTTTCAAGTCCGGGGAAGCTATACATGCGTACGAAGGCGGTCTTGGGAATCTCGGCGCTGTCGGAGTCATCGGCGGGATCGTCGAAGTGATACTCGACGAAGGCGCCGTCCGGGCTCGATTGGACCGCCTCGATGATCTTGAGGAAAATGGGTTTTCCGGTAACGGCATCGATGTATCTACCGGTGGCCACTACCAACTCGAACTGTTGCGGAAATGCCGCGTGAAACCAGACGTATCCGGTGGTATCCAGCACATAGAGGTAGACGGAACCGTCTCTCCAGGGTCCCTCCTCCTGCCTGAAGGCGCTCTTCATTCTTGTAACAGCTCTAGTGCCTTCCCTCGCGTAAACGTTACTTACGAACTCAATCGCCCCGTTCACGAAGGCCTTGAGGGATTCCCGATCCGTCACGTCACTGGCGGTGACCGCCGGGGTGTCGGCAGGATCGAAAACGACCGGCTTCAGGTGAGACTCCTGTATGTCGAAGCCGGCGGTCAGGATTGACGGGGCGTTAAAAATACTATGGAATCCGACAGCGTAACCGCTCAACGGCATATCCAAGACTCCACCGTCAGGGTTTGTGAACGATTGAGTGTCTGTATCAAAGCCGGCCGCAGCGACGATTGCCATGAAGACTTCCTCACGGAGTTCCCTGCCGGAAAGAGCCATATTGCCGTGATGACGCAAAACGGTTCCATGGACATCCAGGGTAACAACGTAGATGGAACCGGACTTCCAATCTCCCTCAAGCCTGAAAACACACGACGCATACGCTAACTCGTCTCGGCTCAAGTCCTGCCTGTAGTCTCTGGCTTCCAGCGCGAAGCTCTTCAGGTTGGCCGGGTTCGGGTTCGCTTCCACCTCACTGGCGGTGATGCTGGGGGTCGGCGCCTCATCGATCCCTTCCTGGCGATGGCACTCCACCTGCGGCTGGGCTACGGCGGGGGGCGCCTCGGTGAAGAGACCAGCCAGAACTAGACTGCACCCCAAACGAACCATCCAGGACGATCGCCTTCCCGTCATGACTACCTCCCTATTGACACTTCCAAGATGTGACCCCGCACGGCGACCACGGGCAGAAGATAATAACAACTAAGTATGAGTAAAAAGTGAACCTTATATCTGAATGGGTGTAAATTAAGTGTGCTTCTACTTTCTTGTGTCGCCACCACCCGAATCCGACCAGGAGTGAGCCAGTCAGGCGTGAATGCTGGCGCGGTGCACCATTGGATCCAAACGCTGCACGGGAACGCCACAGCGAACCTCTCGCGGTGGTGACCGTGACCGCCATCGTGGCTGCCTCCGGTTCCAGGTCTGGCGCCGTTCCGGACTGTGATCGGGATAGACAGCCCTTGACCGCAGCCAATCTCGATCCATCGATCACCACGTCGAGCGCCGGAACACCCCGGTGAATTCTGCAGTCCTGGAGGAGGACAGAGACCGGCTCCAAGCGACGACTGGAACGGGCTCGGGGCTGGATATCCTATGGAATTCGGAAAGGGTCACTGTGTGCCGATAGAAGGGTGATACCGGGACAAGAAGGACAATTTGCGCCATCTGGGGGGAGCGGGTAACACAGAAGGTTTCCCTGAACTCCTTCGGCCTCAAGAGGCTGCAAGAAACATCCTGCCTCCGGCATGCGGATGGACGGACCAGTGGCAGTGACTGGAGCGACCCGCCTGAAATCCCGCCTCGTTCGGCACAGAGGAGAGGGCGGGTAACAGGTGTTTGCCGTCCCTCTCCCGGAAGTCGCTACCGTCCCAACAATTCCTGCGGAAAGGCCGAAATGATGAAAACCCGGACCCGGGTTGTCCTGCTCAACCTGGCCTGCCCCAGGCGAGGTCGCCTTGCTGGACTTGGCGCGGGCAACCGATCCCCTGGGCCAGGCAACGCGCCCATTCCAGGACCGCCCCCAGGCGCGGGAGCCACCCGCTTGCCGGTGGCTACCTTGCGGTGCCAGAGGGGCGTGAGGATCTCAAGTAGATCGGCGCTCGTGACCTCGAAGACCGGCACCTTGCCGATGTACGAGAGGCTGACTCCAGCGATGACAACGTGCGGATTTGCGGATGTTCAGGACTGCAAGCCAGCCGTCTCCGGGAATAATCCTGTGCATCCTGCGCATCGATGTAAATAAACCATCTGTTCAGGCTGGATTTTGAACTGCTTGCAGCCAACAGAAGTCATGGTACGAACGCCCACCCGGGGCGCGGGCTGGGTTGCCGGATCGTAGCCCTGCCGATGTGGCAGAGCCGTCACGCTTGGTGGCCCTTCGTCGTTCTTCGTGTCACTCCGTGGACTACTCTTTTTCGGTTGTTTCAGGCAAGGGTGTGCTCGGCCCCGTTCAGGAGAAGAACGCCAGCAGAATCCAAAGCACCAGGCCCGAGGAGATGATCAGCAGAATGCAGACGGTGGTGATCGCCAGTGAAAGGATACGAAAGAAGGTTTCCAGGAACCGAAATGCCGGGAAATCCAACAGATCGGTCTCCAGTTCAGGCGGTTGCTCCGGTTCCTTTGGATCCGATTGTTCCACCAGGTGAAGGCGTGCTGCGGGTCTGTTCATGGGTCGATTCCGGGTGGCTTGCTCAATATAATGACCGGCACCTATGAAATAGTACCGCTCAATCTCTCGAGGATCATCACCCCGAAAAAATAATTCCAGGCGGACCGGATGACATCGGCCCACCCACCGCGCGACTCCGGTGGGAGCTCCCGCTGTCCTCCGCGGCACCGCGCGTGTCGGCTTGCGTCTGAACCCACGGCCGTATACAGTGTTTCTCGGAAGTCGTCTTCCTGCCGGCCGCGCAACCTCCGGGCGGCTCGACCGAACGCAAGCCGTATGGAGGGACCGTGTGACTTCAGGACCCAGGAGGCCCGTTGGGTGGTCGGCTGTGGCGGCGCTGGCGGTGCTGTTGCTGTACGCCGCCTGCATTCCGGTGGGAGAGGACACCATAGAAGTCACGGCCTCGGCCTACAATTCCCACCCCAACCAGACCGATGAAACTCCCTACGTAGCCGCTTGGGGAGACCGGCTGAAACCGGGCATGAGGTCCATCGCCGTCTCCCGGGACCTGATTCCGCTGGGGTTCGTTCGCGGAGCAAGGGTGAGGATTGAGGGGTTCCCCGGCCGGCGCTTCGTCGTGCTGGACAAGATGCACCGCCGCTGGCGCCGGCGCATCGACATCTACATGGGTGACGACCTCGAGGCGGCGCGGAAGTGGGGAAGGCGCAGGCTCCGAGTTCACTATTTCTCCAGTTGGATACGGAAAAGCGCCAGGCCCGACAAGCGCTGAAGAGGAGTGGGGAAGCGTGAACCAGACAACCTACCGGGCGGGAATCATCGGTCTGGGGTTTATCGGTGCCGCCGACCAGACCTCCGGCGATGCCCTGGGGCAACAGGTGGAGAACCTGGACGGCACCCACCTTGGGGCGCTTGCGGGAAACCCGAGAATCCAACTGGTGGCGGGAAGCAGCCGCGATGCGGGACGCCGGGCCCGCTTCGAAGAGCGCGCCGGGGTTGGCAGCTACGCCGACTGGCGGGAGATGATTGCCGCCCAAACCCTCGACCTGGTGAGCGTGGCCACCTACACACCGGTGCACGAGGAAATCACCGTGGCCTGCGCCCGCGCCGGAATCCGGGCCATCTACTGCGAAAAACCCATGGCCTCCCGCGTTTCCGAGGGAGATCGGATGCTGCGGGCCTGCCGGGAGTCGGGATCTCTCCTGGCAATCAACCACAACCGGCGCTTTCATCCCAACTATCGCCGCCTGCGCGATCTGATCGGCGAAGGGGAATTGGGTGAGCTGACCTCGGTCAACCTGCAGTGGAGCAGCGGGCGCCTGGGCAATGTCGGCACCCACCTGTTCGACGCCCTCCGCATGGTGACCGGGCGGCAGGTGGAAGCCGTCTCGGGAACCCTGGATCTGGCGGGGAAGCCCGATTGCCGCGGTCCGGCCTTTCAGGACCCCGGCGGATGGGGCTTGATGCGCCTGGAGGGCGGTGTGATGGTCACCGTGGATGCCTCCGACTACGCCAGGGTCCCCATGAGCCTGAGCATCAACGGAAGCAGGGGGCGGGCCCTGACCGGAGGGGACGAAGTGTGTCTGGAGTTCTGGGATGGCCGGCAGGAACAGTGGCCCAGCCTGCGCGGTCAGGCCACCGGGATGGACCGGGCCGTGCAGGAGATCGTGGCCTGGCTGGACGGCCGCGGGGCCTTTGCCTACGACGCCGGAGAAGCCCTGCACGTCCTGGAAAGCATCGTGGCTTTCCACGTCTCCCACGACCGCTCGGGCGCCTGGACCCAACTGCCGCTTCAGGGAGAGGACCGAAACCGACTGCTGAACAGCGGCTAGCCTTTGCCCGCTATCTCAGGCGCCCAGGACTCGGTCCAGCGCCTTGTCCATGGCGGCGATCAGCCCGCTGATGTGCTCGTTCCCCATGGGCAGCGACAAGGCGCACATGCTGAGGGTGTGGCTCAGGAAGTAACCTTCCCTCAGCAAGGCCAGAAAGACCTGGTGGCTCAAGGCCCGGTCGGCTCGGGCCAGGTCGCGATAGGTCTCCAGCTTGCCCTCGACGAAGTAGATGCTGAAGACCGAGCCCGTATTGATGGCCTGGGCGTGCACGCTCCGGCGGGCGAAGAGGTCGTTCAACCCGGCGGTCAATCGGTCCGCCAGGCCGTTGAGGTGGTCGAAGGCCGAAGGCGTCAGTTCTCGCAGGGTGGCCAGGCCGGCAGCCATGGTCATGGGGTTGGCGCTGAAGCTTCCGCTCTGGGAAAAGCCTGTCGGCCCCCGGTTCGGATCCAGCAGGTCCATCAGGTCGGCCCTGCCTCCGAAAGCCCCCACCGGAAACCCTCCCCCCACGATCTTCCCGAAGCAGGTCAGGTCCGGATCGATTCCGAATTGTTCCTGCAGACCCCCTCTGCCGGCGCGAAAGCCGACAATTTCGTCGAAAATCAGCAGGAGCCCGTGCCTGCGGGTGATCTCTCTCACGGCGCGGGCGAATTCCGGCCGAACCGGGAGCATCCCCGCCTTGGGGTCGAAGATGACGCAGGCCAGGTCCCGGGCGTGTTCGTCGATCAGGCTGGCGACGGCGGCCTCGTCGTTGTAGGGGAGCACCAGCACCTCGCCGGCCGCGTGGGGCGACATCCCTCCGGCGCCTGGCACGGAATGGGGTGCCTGGACCGGTCCGGCCCGGTCCAACGGCGGGAACACGCTGACTTCCACCGCGTCGTGGCTGCCGTGGTAGCCGCCTTCGAACTTGGCGATCCTGGACTTGCGGCTGAATCCCCGGGCCAGCCGGACCGCGTGCAGGGTGGCTTCGGTGCCGGAGTTCACGAACCGCACCCGGTCCAGGCTGGCGACCCGGCGGCACATTTCGGCGGCCATGTCGGTCTCGATGCCCGTCGGGGCGCCCAGGGCGGTTCCCTGGTCCAACTGGGAGCGAATGGCCTCTATGACCTTGGGGTGGTTGTGGCCCAGGATCTGGGTGGAGTGGTGGTTGGCGAAGTCCACATAGCGGTGCCCGTCGATGTCTTGCAGGAAGCACCCCCGGGCTCTGGACATGGTCAGGGGGTAGGGCTGAAAGAAGTAGGCGCCCTTGGCGGGACCGGCCGTCACCGGCACACCCCGTCGAAAGGCATCGGCTGAATTGGGTGTGCGCCTCCTGTATTCTTCTTCCACCGAGATTACTTGCTCCGTCATGATGGTGCCCTTTCCGAAATTAACCGACCGAGCCCTTTGCCTGACGTCCCGTACCTGCGGAATCTTACAAAAGGCTCAACCAATGGTGGAACTCCGATCCTGCTTCAGGCCAAACAGCGCCATGCCGTTTGTACCAGTTTCCCGCCCCCGGGCGCCAGAGAAACCTCGACGAAAGAGGCGCCGTCCGGCTTTTGACTTCAGCAAGACCTTGCCCTAAAATCGACCGAACGCGGCTTTGTCCAAGCCATTCTCCAGCCGGGTGACATGATTATGCAAATTCTGGCGAGGCCTCTTGTCCCGGCCATCCTTGCCGTCGTCCTGGGCTCAATCTTCGCAGCCCCGGCGGTGGCGGAGGAAGAAGAGAGGAAGCAGAACCCCTACAAGGGGAACCCGGACGACATTCTGGTCGGAAAAGGCCTCTTCCGCTATTACTGCGCCGGCTGCCACGGAATGGAGGGCGGCGGGGGATTCCGCGGGCCCGACCTGGTTCGAGGGCAGCTCACCCATGTTGTAGACGATCACGACATGCTCGAGGTGGTGAGGAACGGAATCCAGGGAACCCAGATGCCCGGCCAAACGCTACCCGACAGCAATCTGTGGCGCATGATCGCCTTTATCACCGATCTCCGGTCCAAGGCTCAGCCTCAGGATTTGAGCGGAAACTGGAAATCGGGGCGTGAGATCTTCAGCGGCAAGGGCTTTTGCTCCGGCTGCCACATGGTTCGGGGAGAAGGAGGGCGCTTGGGTCCCGACCTGACAGGCATCGGAAATTCTCGCCCCTGGGAGTCGTTCCTGGAAGCCATGCGGGACCCCAGCGCTCAGTTCAAGAATGTCCTACAAGCGGACGGACGGATGGCGGGCGGCTACGAGTCGGTCCGCCTGGTGACCTCCTCGGGAAAGGAGATCACCGGTGTCGTCCGCAACGAGGACACCTATACCATCCAGGTGCTGGATCGGGAGGAGAACTACCACAGCTACCGCAAGAGCGAGCTGCGGGAACTCACCCACCTGGACCATTCGCTGATGCCGGCCTATTCGGAAAGCGCGCTTTCCGACCAGGAATTGATGGATCTTCTGGTATTCCTCACTCGGCCGACCGCGGATTGAAAGCGTAGAATCAGGTGAGTTCCAGCTATCCGGACAGACCCGATGCGGGCGGTTTCTTCCCGGGCCGGCCGGCTGGCGGAGGCATCCTGTCCGAAGAGGAGAGCCAATGACTCGATCATGGTTTGTGCCGGCAATGTGCCTGTCGCTGATGTTTCCCGGCTTGACCGGCTTGTCCCGGGCCGGAGAGGTAACCAGCGAACGATTGGTGCGGGCAATGGATGAGCCGGAGAACTGGCTCACCTACCGCGGGGATTACAGCGGCCGGAACTACCGTCCGCTCAAGCAGATTCACAAGGGCAACGTGAACGACCTGCGGGTCGACTGGGTGTTTCAGACCGGCGTGGGGGCTGCCGCCAAGTTCCAGACCGTACCCCTGGTGGTAGACGGGATGATGTACATCACGGCTCCCTACAACAACGGCTATGCCCTGGACGCTCGAACGGGTCGGAGGCTCTGGAGATACCAGCGCAGCCTGCCCGACCAGAGCCTCTGCTGCGGGCCCATCAATCGGGGATTCGCCCTGCTGCGGGACAAGCTGTTCATGGCCACCCTCGACTCCCACCTGGTGGCCCTGGACACCAAGACCGGAAACGTCCTCTGGGACATCGAGCGGGCCGACTACCGAATCGGCTACAGCTCCACCGGGGCTCCTCTCATCGTCAAGGACAAGGTCATCATCGGAACCGGAGGCGGCGAATATGGAGTCCGCGGTTTCCTGGACGCCTACGACCCCGATACAGGAAAGCGGCTGTGGCGGTTCTGGACCATTCCGGCGGCCGGAGAGCCCGGCTCGGAAACCTGGTTGGGAGATTCCTGGAAGACGGGCGGGGCGCCGACCTGGATGACGGGAACCTACGATCCTGAGCTGGACCTGCTCTACTGGTGCACCGGGAATCCGGCCCCCGATCTCAACGGGGAGACCCGCCTGGGCGACAACCTCTACTCTGCCTCAGTGGTGGCGCTGGACCCCGACACCGGCAAGATGCAGTGGTACTTTCAATTCACGCCTCACGACGTCCACGACTGGGACGCCAACGAGGTCCCGGTGCTGCTGGATCTCGAAATGGACGGCAAGGCCAGAAAGCTGATGGTCCAGTCCAATCGCAACGGTTTCTACTACGTCCTGGACAGGGAAACCGGAGAGTTCCTCCACGCAAACGCGGTGGCTCGGGTCACCTGGGCCTCAGGAATCGACGCCAACGGGCGGCCCATGGTGCTTCCCAACACCGCCCCCACTCCGGAGGGAAACCGCCAGTGCCCGGGAATGGGAGGAGGGTCCAACTGGATGGCGCCATCCTACAATCCCGATGCCGGTCTGCTCTACGTGGTGGTCCGCGAGGAGTGCACCGACTACTTCAGCAGCGAGCAGGAATTGGAGCCGGGCCACTTCTGGCTGGGGAGCTTTCCTCAGGTTAAGCCGGACGAAGATACCTGGGGCGTGGTCAAGGCCCTGGTGCCCACCACCGGGGAGGTCAAGTGGGAGTTCAAGTTCCACACCCCGACCTGGGCAGGGACGCTCTCCACCGCGGGAGGGCTGGTGTTCGTGGGCGACATGGACGGCTATCTCACCGCGCTGGATGCCCACACCGGCAAGAGCCTGTGGCAGTTCCAGACCGGGTCGCCCATCACCACCCACCCCATCACCTACATGCTGGACGGCAAGCAGATCGTGGCCGTGGCCGCCGGCAGCAATCTCTTCACCTTCAGCCTGTCGCCCTGAGATTGGGTTGATCTACTCGCGTCGCTTCCAGGTTTCGAAGTTCCACAGCTCCGAATCCCAGGCGTTCATCCAGACACCCTCGATGTCATTGGAGTGAGCCGATACCGATCCCCGGTGAACCAGAGGGACGATCGCGTAGCTGCCGACCAGCAGGTCGTTGAGCGCAATGGTGATCCGGTTGCGCCGTTCCATGTCAACCGTGTTCTGGAGCTCGGCGAAGAGCCGATCGTATTCGTCTGACTGGAAGCGCGGGACGTTCGAGCCGCGATAGGAGTTGGCCGCCCGGGCGATCTCGGTGGTGACCCAGGACCCCAGGTAACTCTCCGGATCCGGGCTGATTCCGCTGTTGGCGTACATCTGAACGTCGGCGTAAAACTTGCCCACGGTGTCCGGACTGGTGATGTCACCACCGAAGAACACGCCGGGATTGACATGCTTCAGCCTGGTCTCGATGCCGAGTTCCGTCCACCAGCCCTTGATCAGTTCCTGGGTGGTCTGGCGCACCGAATTGGTCGAAGTCTGGTAGAGGATCCTGAGGGGAACCCCTTCCCGCTCCCGCACGCCGTCGCCATCGGAATCCACGATCCCGGCATCGTCCAGAATCTTCTTGGCCAGATCCATGTTCTGAACCAGGCATTCGTCGTTGTTGGTGGATGCCTGGGAGGGCGGCGCAGGCCAGACATTGCAGGTCGGACGCCCGGCCTGCTCGCCGTAACCGGTCCTGCCCAGGGTGTCGCGGTCGATTGCCAGTGAGAGGGCCCGCCCCACCACCGGATCGGTCAGGAATGGGTGCGGGTTGGCGCCGTCGGCGTACTCCGAACGTAGATCGCCCAGGCTCGGGTCCGGGTTGGTCTGGTTCATCAGCAGGCGCTCGACTGTCGTGCCGAAAGCAGAGACGATGGTTCCACCGCCGCCCTCTGAGATCGAAGCCAGGACTTCGGGTTCAACCTGGAGGTTCCAGGCATAGTCGGCCTGGTTGAGCTCAAGAACCGATCGTGCCGCGGCCTCGGCCGAACCGCCGCCCTTCAGGATCACTTCACCGAAATAGGGAAGACCCGACTCTACGCCCCGGTAGCGGGGATTGAACCGGTAGTGGATGGTGCCGTCTGAGCCGAAGTCTGACACGAGATAGGGACCCGTGCCGATGGGTCCCAGGTTCTCGTCGGTGCAGCCGGCCGCCGCCTCGCCCAGGCAGTCGGCGAACTGCGCGGCTTGCAGGATCGGGCTGACGCTGGACACGAACGGGTCATAGGGGAATGACGTCGGTTCAACGAAGGTGATGGTGACGGTTCGCTCGTCGACGGCGTCGACAGAGGCCACGTTTTCGAAGGCCCGAGCCCGGGAGCAGCCACCTCCCGGAGCGGTGCAGTAGCGCCAGGTAAAGACGACGTCGTCGGCGGTCACAGAGGTGCCGTCTGACCAGAGCGCATCATCCCGGATTTTCCAGGTGATGCTGGTCCGGTCGGCGGAGAAGCCGCCGTTCTCGGAGGTCGGCAATTGTGTGGCGAGTACGGGGACGATCTCCCCGTCCGGAGTGTACTCGGCCAGCGGCTCGATGACCAGCGATGCCGCTTCGACATCCTTGGTGCCACGGGACAGGTAGGGGTTGAGAATGGTCGGCGCCTGCCAGTAGAGAAGGGTGGCGCTGCCCCCCTGGCCCGCACCCTGAGTGTCGTCGCCTGGTGGAGAACCGGAGCCTCCGTCATCTTCATTGCCCGATCCCGATGGAATGTCTTCCGGATAGTAGCCGGCGGCGAGCAGGATCGGCATATCGAAGACCATGATCCTCTTGACGAAAGTCACCTTGCGGGCCTGCAGTCCGGTAAAGGGATTGCGCGTCGAGTAGTAGAGAAACGACTCTCCGAAGGTATTGGCGACGCTCACGATGTCCCGGTCGCCGAAGGTTCCGACAAAGCTCGGATCCAGTTCGGATATGCCGGTGCCGAAGGGGTGACTGTAGGGATCGCCGGTGAAGAGCGCGTTGCCGAAAGTGTCCAGGCCGAACAGGTAGACCGAACCGCTTCTCCAACGGGGATCGAACGACAGGGCGACGGTGGAGAAATATCCCCTCGATTCCAGATCCATGGCGGCGCAACGGACAAACTCCTGCAACCTTGCCCGGGAAGGGTCGGCGTCCAGCATGGCGGCGTTGACCTCGTCCCCATGGCAGGTGCCCGGAATATCCCGGCGGTATATCCCGGCGCCGATCATGGAGGGCACTCCGTTCCAGTCGATGGCCTTGAAGTAGGAAGACTTCGGCTCTTCCCGGCCGGTCACAGGATTGGCGAACGCATAGTAGACCCAACCTTCGCCGAATTGACTGATGACACGGTTCCCTTCCACGGCGAAGTCGCCGCCGTAATTGTCGATCAGAGGTCCGTGCGGCCTCCCCTCCCTCGAAGGGTCGGGTGGGAAGACGAAATACCGAGCTGCCCCTTGGGCCGGCGTCTGTTCGACGACGACAACATAGATCGAACCACTCCTCCATCGCTCTTCCTCGTGGAAGGCCCGCCGGGCCGCCTCGGGGCCCACTTCCTGAACCAGCTCGTAGGCGCATTGAACGAATACTCGAACGTCTTCCTCTGTGCGCACGGCACCGGCTACGACAGAGCTGTCCGCGCAGGTCGGCGCATCGCTGCCAACCTCGGCGCCGACAGCCGGCGCGGCGACCACAAGGATCAAGAACAAAGGCAAACAATACAATGGGTCTCGCATGGCTTTATGTTTTGGGAAACAGGGAAAATGGTAAAGAAGGCATACGCGCAACCGCGACATGTCAGACCGGCTCATCCATGCCTCCCGACCTCGAGCGCACAATGTGGTCCGTGCCTTTTGACGGGAGATCGCGTTCTCGCCGGCGCTTAAGCCTACATTCAAGGAGTCGGTGGAAGCAATGCAGATGCGTGGGTCGGAGGCTGTTTGCAGGAACAAGGTGCGGGCCTCCCGCCCGAACATAACCCGCCCCTAACTACCTCACTGCTGTCATTGGATGATGCCCACCCGGGAGCGCGGGCGTCCCGCCCGCATCCTTGTTTCTGCCTGGGTTTTGCCCCGCGCCATCTAACCGGGGCTGCGCAAACGGCTACTCGCCCCTCAACCCTCCGCTTTCGCCATCAGTTCGTTGTAGGTGTCGGAGGCGGCCTTGAGTCGCGTCAGGGCCTCGTCGGGGAGGGTGAGCTGGGTGCCCTTGAAGTTGTCCTCCACGTGCTCGGGCTTTTCTCCTCCGGAGAGGGCGCTGGTCACCTCGGGATGAGAGAGCACCCAGGCCACGCACACCTGGGGGCGGCTGACGCCCAGTTCTTCGGCGACCCGGTCCAGTTCCTGGATCACGCCTGTCAGGGGAGATCCCTCCTCGGGCTCCCGGCCCGGCACCAGCCTGCCTTCTCCCAGCGGGCTGAAGGCCATCAGTCCCAGGTTGCCCTTGCGAATCAGCGGGAACAGCTCCTCGCTCATGAAGTCGCGGCGGGCGCCGGACACGATGTTGTAGTAGTCCTGCAGGCCGGCGAGGCGTGATTTTCCCGACCTGTCCGGCCTCATTCCGATCTCGATCAGCTCGTCCACCTGTTTGGCCAGGTGGCTGGAAACTCCCCAGTAACGGATCTTGCCGGACTGAACCAGGCTGTCCATGGTGTCGGCGATCATCTCCATGTGCTCCAGGGTCGCGGTGCCGGCGGGCGGCTCCGGACGTTGGCTGGACGGAGTAATCGCGTCGGGGGCGTGCAGCAGGTAGATATCGATGTAGTCGGTGTTCAGGCGTTTGAGGCTGGCTTCGCACTTCCGGGTCAGGATCTCCTTGGTGAAGACCAAGGGTTTCTCGCCGGCGGGATGCGGCGAGCCTTTGGTGGCGATCACCACCTCGTTGCGCCGTCCGGCGACTCCGTGCCCCAGTGCGGTTTCGGATCCTCCCATCCCGTAGCCTTCGGCGGAGTCGAAGAAGTTGATGCCGATGTCGATGCAGTGCCGGATCAGCTTGTGAGCCTCCACGTCCCCGCCCTCGCGGCTGAGGTGGCGCCGGAAGGCCGTGCCCTGGCAGTGCCTGGAGACCCAGAGGTCGGTGTGGCCGAACTGCACCAGGTGAGAGGGACGGCTGGTGGGTTCGGGCGGCGGTGGCGCCTGTTGGCAACCGGACAGCGGAGCCAGTACCACCGAGCCGGCAGCCGCTCCGCAAGCCTTGAGGAAGGTCCTGCGATCGGTCGGACTGTCGACGGCACGGGAAGACAGGGGACGTAGGGGCATGGTGGTTTACCTCGCAGGAACGGTTGTATTGCGATTGCGATTAACCCGCATTTCTAAACGGGATGTTCGACCTAATTTGAGAACTTTTTTCAGTAGAGCCTTTTGCAAAATTCGCAGCGGGGCAGGTCATTGTGCCGTCAATCCCGAGGTTCTGCCATTTTCATTATCGGGTGCGCCCGGGTGAAAAATGCTGTTTAACCACAAAAAGCACAAAAGTCACAAATTGTGTTTTTGTGCCTTTTGTGGCCATTCCCGGCAAACGACCCGATGCCGAATTTTGCAATAGACATCAGTACGGTGCTGGTCCTATTGTTCTGCCTTGCGGTTACGCTCTGTGCCGGGCGCGCCTTGGCTTGTCCTTTTCCTCTCAACCCTCGGCTTTCGCTTTGGCCATCAGCTCGTTGTAGGTGTCGGAGGCGGCCTTGAGCCGCGTCAGAGCCTCTGCCGGCAGGGTGAGCTTTGTGCCCTTGAAGTTGTCCTCCACGTGCTCGGGCTTTTCCCCTCCAGAGAGGGCGCTGGTCACCTCGGGGTGAGAAAGCACCCAGGCCACGCACACCTGGGGGCGGCTGACCCCCAGTTCTTCGGCGACCCGGTCCAGTTCCTCGATCACGCCGACTAGGGGAGATCCCTCCTCGGGCTCTCGACCCGGCACCAGTCTGCCTTCGCCCAGAGGGCTGAAGGCCATCAGCCCCAGGTTGCCCTTGCGAATCAGCGGGAACAACTCCTGGCTCATGAAGTCCCGGCGGGCGCCGGACACGATGTTGTAGTAGTCCTGCAGGCCGGCGAGGCGTGACTTGCCGGACCTGTCGGCCCTCATTCCGATCTCGATCAACTCGTCCACCTGCTTGGCCAGGTGGTTGGAAACTCCCCAGTAGCGGATCTTGCCGGCCTGAACCAGGCTGTCCAGGGCGTCGGCAATCTCCTCCATGTGTTCCAGAGTCGGGGTGTCGTGAGGCGGCGAGTATTGTTCGCTGGAGGGAGTGAGCTTGTCGGCGCCGTGCAACAGGTAGATATCGATGTAGTCGGTTTGCAGGCGATTGAGGCTGGCTTCGCACTTCCGGGTCAGGATCTCCCGGGTGAAGACCAGGGGCTTTCCGTCGGCGCCGCTTGCAGCGGCCTTGGTGGCGATCACCACCTCGCTGCGCCGTCCGGCGATTCCGTGCCCCAATGCGGTCTCGGATCCTCCGTGCCCGTAGGCTTCGGAGGAGTCGAAGAAATTGATGCCGAGGTCGATACAGTGCCCTATCAGCTTGTGGGCCTCGGCATCCCCGCCCTCGCGGCTGAGATGGCGCCGGAAGGCCGTGCCCTGGCAGTGCCTGGAAACGTAGAGGTCGGTGTGGCCGAACTGCACCAGGTGAGAGGGACGGCCGGCAGGCTCGGACGGCGGTGGGGCCTGCTGGCAACCGGACAGCGGGGCCAGCACCATCGAGCCCGCGGCCGCTCCACAAGCCTTGAGGAAGGTCCTGCGGTCGGTGGGACGGTCGACCTGATGCGAAGACAAGGGACGTTGGGGCATTGAGGGTTACCTTTCTGGATTGGTGTTATTGCGGTTGCGGTGAAGCCGAGACCGTGGCCGGCGGGAAAACGTCAACCGGCCGTTGAATGGGAACACCCTGGACAGGCGGGCTTTGGGCTGCCCGGACGGTGGATGACCGCCTTGCCGGGAGCCCCTAAAATCCTTCAGGCGGGGTGGCTTGTCAAGTCTTTTCAGGGGCGCTGCCGGTAGTATGTGAACTGTCCGGTGTCGATAGCAGGCGAAGTGTCCGCTTCCGGGGGACGCCGAACCTGCCGCCCCCCGCCGTCCGGGCGCCGGTCGGGTCCTCGGACCTGGAGGCCAAACGCTTGACAGGTGAATGGCCCCCCGATATTCTCCGGGTCTTGTTCAGCGATCTTCCCCCCACTTCTGATTCCCTTTCTGCGAGGACTCCGCGATGAATACCGCCGCCCCGCCTGCCCCACACCCGGAAGAGCAGACCCTCCTGGAGGCCCAAAGAAAAGGTGGGCTTGCGCTGGTGCTGGCCTACTTCAAGCTGTCGGGGCCGGGTTGGCTGCAGAGCGCCCTGACCCTGGGCGGCGGCTCCTTGAGCAGCAGCCTCTACCTGGGCGTGCTGGCCGGCTACTCGCTGCTCTGGCTGCAGCCCGTGGCCATGGTGCTGGGCATCGTGATGCTGAGCGCCATCGGATATGTCACCACCTCCACCGGCGCTTCCCCCTTTCAGGCCGTCAATCGGCAGGTCAACCCCGTGCTGGGGTGGGGCTGGGCGCTGGCCTCGCTGCTGGCCAGCCTGGTGTGGTCGATGCCCCAATATTCCCTGGCGACGGCCGTAATACAGCAGAACCTGCTTCCGGGGGTAGTCGAAGGATGGCCGGGCAAGATCCTGGTGGTGCTCCTGCTCCTGGGGATTTCGACGGCTGCCACCTGGAGCTACGGGCGCGGCCGCATGGGAGTCAAGCTGTACGAGGTCATTCTCAAGATCGCGGTGGCCCTGATCGTGGCCTGCTTCATCGCGGTGGTGATTACCCTGAGCCTGTCTCCCCAGGGATTGCCCTGGCAGTCTCTGTGGAAGGGGTTCATCCCCAATCCGCAATCGCTGCTCACTCCCTCGGAACAATATCTCCCGCTGCTTCAGTCCGTGGCGGAGGCCCATCGTTCCTACTGGAGCGACCTCATCGTGCAGAAGCAGACCGACGTGCTGGTCAGCGCCGCGGCCACGGCCGTGGGCATCAACATGACCTTCCTCTTTCCCTACACGCTGCTCCGGCGCAAGTGGGGCAAGGCCTTTCGCGGCTTCGTGATCTTCGATCTGGGCAGCGGCATGCTGATTCCCTTCATGATTGCCACCAGTTGCGTGGTCATCGCCGCTGCAACCCAGTTCCACGTCCAACCGCAGCCGGGCCTGGGGCCGGAGACGGCCGAGCAACAGATGGCCGCCGCCTCGCCCATTCAGCAAAGGGAGTTCCAGCAGTTGTTGAAGGGTCGAGTGGCAGCGGGCCAATCTGTGGCGCCTGCGGAAACCATGTCTTTCTCCCCGGCCGAGAAAAAGCTGGCGGCGACGCTGGTGACCCGGGACGCCTTCGACCTGGCCGACTCGCTGCAGCCGCTGAGCGGTCGATCCTTCGCCAACCTGGTCTTCGGTCTCGGCGTGCTGGGGATGGCCCTGTCGACCATCACGCTGCTGATGCTGGCCTCCGGGCTGGTGATCTGCGAGATGTTCAACCTGCCCGCCACCGGCTGGACCTATCGGCTGGCCACCCTGACCGCGGCCACCGGGGCCCTGGGACCCTTCGTCTGGAGCAAGGCCGCCTTCTGGCTGGCCATCCCCACCTCGGTCTTCGGCTTTATCCTGCTGCCGCTGGCCTACCTAACCTTCCTGCTGCTGATGAACCAGCGCAAGGTGCTGGGTCCGGAGATGCCCCGGGGCGCGAGCCGCTGGACCTGGAACAGCCTGATGACGCTGGCCACCGCGGTCGCCGGCTGCGGCAGCCTCATCATGGTGTGGAAGAAGGGCGGGCCCTGGGGGATGGCGGCGGTGGGGCTGGTGGCGGTTGCGGCGCTTTGGTTTCATTTGCGGCGGCGCCGGAAACCCGTAACCTCCGGTCAGGCGGATTCGCCAAGCGGGTAATTGGTAAAGCATTGCGTTCCGGAAGGGTGCTTTTTATGCGCCGCATTCGCGGCGCCAGTGGGTGTCCGTGGCGTGGGGGGGTGTTTCTTTGGGGAAGCAGTGCGTTCGTGAACGGGTGCTTTTTATGCGCCGCATTCGCGGCTGGGTGGGTGCTGAACCCATACGACCCCGGGTTGACACCCGGGGCTACCCTGAGCCGCAGCTACGCAGCTCTATAGGGATGGCCCGTAGGTGGCGTATCGCCGGGCAACCCACGTCAACCGCAGCATTCGCAGCTATCCCCGAACCCACAACGCTGCAAGAGGAAACGTGCTTTTCTATTTAGAATATGCCCCGGGCAAGGGCCCGGGGGGAGCCATCGGGAAACGTCGCGTAGGGGAGTTGAGCCGCGAATGCGGCGGCGGCGCTTTGCCGTGGGCGTGAGCCCATGGACTACTGCGCCACGGGAAGTTTGTAGGCGGCGGCTTCCTGGTGATTCCTGACCAGCAGAAGGTCACCGCTGAGGGCCGGCGTGTTCCAGGTGATTCCGTCGAGGGCCGGAAAGCGGGCGACTTCCTGGTACCGCTCGGGATTGGCCTCCACCAGCGCCACCTCGCCCTGCTCCGAGGTGATGAGCAGCAGGTCCCCCACCAGAATGAGCTGGCCGTGGCCGTAGCGGCCCCGCTTCCATCGCCGCCGGCCCGTCTCCGGGTCCAGGCAGACCAGGATCCCCTCGTCCAGGCCGTAGATCGAGCCCTTGTGCAGGACGGTGTTGGTGAACTTGGTTTTGAGTCCCCGGCTTTCCCAAACGGTTTCCGAACGGTATTTGCCATCCTCGCCGGGGCTGATCCGGAACAGCCTGCTGCCGATTCCATAGCCGCTGGAGACGAACACCAGGTCGTCGGCTACGGCCACCGGTTGGGAGCAGTGAGGCTGACCGCTGGGGAAGGCCTGCTCCCAGAGGATGCGACCGTCCTCGGGCGAATGGGCGGTAACCATCTGCTGATTCACCATGACGATCTGAGGCCGGCCCAGCAGGGTGAGCAGGGTTGGTGAGGCGTAGGAAGTGACGGCGTTTCCGGAGGTCCAGACCAGCTCGCCGCTGAGTTGGCGGTAGGCGGCCAGGGAACGATGGGGGGATCCTCCCGGATTGACCACCACCAGGTCGTCGACCAGCAGCGGGGAAGAGCTGCGCCCCCACCGCATGCCGCCGGCCGCGTTTTCGGTCTCGATGTTGCGTTGCCAGAGCAGCTTGCCGGTTTCGAGCTCCAGGCAGTTGAGCAGGCCCCTGGGGCTCAGGGTGTAGACTCTGCCCTCCCGCGAAATGGTGGGCGTGGCCCGCGGGCCGTCTCCTCCCAGGGCGCTTTGGAACGAGCCCTGGTCGGTGCGGACCCAGACGACCTCGCCGCTGCGCAGTTGGTAGGCGACCACCAGTTGCCGTGAGCCGCGCTGTTCCTGGGTGACGGCCAGCTCGCCGGCAATGGCGAAGGAGGACCATCCCAAGCCGATCGGCTGCTTCCAGAGCTCCTTGGGAGGATGTTGGGTCCAGTCGGTGGACAGCCTGGGTCCGGGCAGCCGCGCATCCCGGTTGGGGCCCAGAAACTGGGGAAAGTCGGTCTCCGCGCCGGCTACCGTAACCGTGTGCAGGCCGGAACCCGAGCCGGAGATCTCGGGGACGGTCCGGGAGGTCCAGCTCCAGCGCAGAATGGGGACCAGGTTGCCGTCCACTCCCTCATAGGCCACCAGGCTGCGCAGCAGGAACCCGACCAGGACGACAGCCGCCAATCCCAACCACCTGGCTCTCCATCTCAGGCCCGAGGCCAGCATCCACCACAGGAGGAGCAGCAGCAGGGAAACGATCACGACCATGGCCGTCCGGACGGTTCGGACTGCCTCGTGGCTCACCTCGGCGGACCAGATCCAGGTCAAGGCGACCAGGGCGGCAATTCCGATGGCCGCTGCCGGCCACCAGCGGAGCCGGCGCCGCCTCTCAGTCTTGTTTGAATCGGTTGCGGATGGACTCAAGGGTGACCGTCATCTCCTTTGGGACAGCTTCGGTTTCGCGGGGCCTGCCGGGCCGATCGAAATTTCCCCTACTCGTTCTGCAGCACCATGGCTTCGGATTCCAGGCGCTTCATCATGGACTGGAACTCGGGGGACCCGTCGTTGTCCCAGTAGTCGGTCGAAAGCGGTGCATCGAAGGCCATGGGAATCAGCCGCCATCGGTGGGGCAGGACCATCAGATGCCGAGTCTCGGGAGGCTTCATCAGGTTGTACATCACGGACCCGTTCTTGAAGCGGGTCCTCAGGATGAAGGGCGGCTGCTGGGGAGGCCGGTTCCGGGTGAGCTCTTCCAGGGCTTCCCGGTTCAGGGTCACTCCCAGGCCGGGGCTCTCCGAGACACGCACGAAGCCGTTGGTCGGCCTGAACCGCTCGTTGGTCACGTCACCGGCCAGGGTCTCGGCCGCGGTGGTGATATGGAAGTCGGCGGTCTTGAAGGCGGCCTGCATGTGGACCAACATGGCCTGGGTGATGCCACCGCCGACCCATTGGACGGTAAAGGGCACGCCCGCGGCCGCGAACAGTCCGGCTCGCTGCATGACCAGGCCCAGCTTGCTGTGTCCGATGATGTAGCCGTCGGCAGCCCGCCGCAGCACCTCGAAGCTGTGCTGGATCCTGCTGCCGTGGATGAGGATGGGCAGCCGGATTCGCTTGCGCAGATCGATGTAGGCGTCGATGTCGGTGGTTTCCAGCGGGTCCTCGAAGCAGCCGGCAATGGGAGAGCGAGCCACTCGCTCCACCAGGTCGGGGTTGTGCCCGTAGTGGTGGAAGCGGGTGAGGTCGAAGTGCAGCTTGAATCCCTTGGGGGCCACCTGCTCCATGGCCTCGAGCTGATCGAAGACGTTCTCGAAGGGCGAGAGGTGATACTTCATCCAGTTGTAGCCCATGGCCGAGTATTTCTGTACGGCTTCCACCATGAGGGGCGGATGGGTGGAGACCGTCCAGGAGGAGAAGGGCACCCAGCGCCGGTAGCGCTGGCCGAAGAGCTTGTAGACCGGGACTCCGGCCGCCTTGCCCATCAGGTCGTAGGTGGCCTTGGCCATGGGAATGGAGGTCTCGTCCCCGACCCAGTCGAAGGGGCTGGTGCCGATGTATTTCTCGAGCACCTCGTCCGGCTCGTCCCTCCCTTCGCCCAGCCCCTGCAGGCCCTTGTTGGTGTGAACCACGTAGACGCTGCGCTTGGTGGGACCGTAGAAGTGATTCAGCTCGTAGTGGAGCCAGTCCACGTAGTCGGGATGGATTTCGTGTTTCTCGATGTCGGTGATCCTGATCGGACCGTGGACCGAATCGGCGGTCTTCTTTGCCGCCAGCGCCAGCCAGGGCTGTTGGAGAGCCGCCATGCCCAATAGCCCTCCGGCGCCGGTGGCCAGGAACTGTCTTCGGCTCTGCATCCTCTTCTCCATGTCCTTCTCCCGGTTGATGGTATCGTGTAAGGCGTGTGCAACAGGTGGTGCGGAAGGGGGGACTTGAACCCCCACGACCTTGCGGCCACTAGAACCTGAATCTAGCGCGTCTGCCAATTCCGCCACTTCCGCTCGGGTAGGCGTTTTGAACGTTAGCACGCCGTCCGGCCCTTGTAAAGAGGCCGCCAACGCAAGCTTTCAGCCGACAAGAACCGCCCGCCGCTTGGAGTCATCCGGGGGCCTGATAGCCACATTGTTCGAGAATCCCGACATGGAACCGCTGGAACAGACCCTGATTCGGTTGATCAAGGCTTCGCCCTCTCAGATCGGCAGCTTCCGTCAGCTCAGCCGCCAGTTGGATCTGGGCCCGGATAGCCGGCGGGAGGTTCGGGACGTGCTGAACGGCATGGTGAAAGCTGGGGTGCTGTTGAAGTTGAAGGGGAACCGCTACACGGTTCCGTCCAGGCAGTCGCTGGTTACCGGCAGGATCACGGTCCACCGGGACGGCTACGGCTTTGTCATCCCGGACAAGCGGCCCACCAAACTGGAGGGCGATGTGTTCATTCCCGCCAGGCACCTGGGTGAGGCCATGCAGGGAGACTCGGTGCTGGCCACCCTGGACCGGCGTCCGGGCAGCAATCGGGCCGAGGGGCGGATCCTCAAGATCCTGAGCCGCAGGAATACCACGGTGGTAGGGCAGTTCCGGGAAGACAGGCCCTTCCACCGGGTGATTCCGCACGACTTCAGGATCGGGCAGGACGTGCTGATTCGGGAAGGGGATCGAGGGGAGGCGGTCGATGGAAAGATCGTCCACGTGGAGGTGACGCGGTTCCCCTCGGGACTGGGGCAGTCCCTGCGAGGACGGGTGATCGAGGTTCTGGGCTCGCCGGGAGACTTGGGCGTGGACATCGAGATCATGGTCCGCAAGCACCGGATTCCGGTGGAGTTTCCCCGCTCCGTTCTGGAGGAGGTCCGATCCCGGAGCTGGCAGGTCCCGCCGGCCGAAGCCGTCCGGCGCACCGATTTCCGCCAACTGCCGGTGGTCACTATCGACGGCGAGTCCGCCAAGGACTTCGATGACGCTGTCCACCTGGAAGGGTTGGAAAACGGCCGCTTCCGGCTGGGGGTTCACATCGCCGACGTGGCCCACTATGTGGCCAGGGACTCGTCTCTGGACCGGGAAGCCCTGCGGCGCGGCACCTCGGTCTATTTCCCCGACCGGGCCATCCCCATGCTGCCCGAAGAGCTGTCCAACGGGATTTGCAGCCTGAAGCCTGGGGAAGATCGGCTCACCCTGTCGGTGGTGATGGAGATCGACGATGCCGGAGAGGTACGCGACTATCGCTTCCATGAAGGGGTGATCCGCAGCCGGGAACGGATGACCTACACCGCGGTAGCCAGGATCCTGCTGGACCGGGACCCGTCGGAGTGCGCCCGTTACGCCGCCCTGGTCCCGCAGTTCGAGCGAATGCGCGAGCTGGCCCTGCGGCTTCACGGGAAGCGGCAGCAGCGAGGCTCCATCGACTTCGATCTTCCCGAAGCCGAGCTGACCCTGGACGAGTCGGGCACCCTGACCGACATCCTGCAGTCGGAGCGCAACATCGCGCATCGCATCATCGAGGAGTTCATGCTCCTGGCCAACGAAGTCACCGCCGGCCATCTCAGAGGGCAACGCCTTCCATTCCTCTACCGAGTCCACGAAGCTCCCGATCCGATGAAGGTGCTGGAGTTCAACCGGATCGCCATGAGCTTCGGCTACCAGTTGGGCGTGCCCACCGGCGACAGCGCCGCCGTGCCGCGGGTGAGGGACCGCGCCCGTTTCAGAGGCCGGGGGTTTAGAGACCGGAGCAGGGACCTGAGGGAGCTTCGAGGCCTAAACGTCAAGGTAACCCCGCGCGACTACCAGAAGCTGGTGAACCGGATCCTGGGCAGGCCGGAAGAACGGATCCTGTCCTACCTGATGCTGAGATCCATGAAGCAGGCCTGCTACTCCCCTCGAAACCGGGGGCATTTCGGTCTGGCCTCGGAGTGCTACACTCACTTCACCTCACCCATCCGGCGCTACCCCGACCTGATCGTCCACCGCATCCTGAAGCATCGGCTGCAGCAGGACGGCCAGGGGGATTCCGGGGGCTCTGCCGTTCCGCCGGATACCCGCCATCTCTACGATCCCCCGGCCCTGGAAGGCATGGCTCTCCAGTCCAGCGACGCCGAGCGGCGGGCCGACGAGGCCGAACGGGAACTCATCGAGCTGAAGAAGCTCGAGTTCATGGCCGGCAAGCTGGGTGAGGAGTTCGCAGGGACTGTCATCCACTTGACCCGTGAGGGAATGGTGGTCGAACTGGACGAACTGTTCGTGGAAGGCTTTGTGAAAATAGAGACCCTGGAAACCGACGACTACCGGCTCCGAACCCGCCCCCTGTCCCTGGTGGGCCGTCAGTTCGGCACGGTATTCCGACTGGGACAACGCTTGAAAGTGTGCGTCGACCGCATCGACCGCTTCCGCCGCCGCGTAGACCTCTCGGTGGTGCCGGAGAATGACGTTAACGGCAGCCAATAAGGCCGGCTATGCTTTGTTGACATGCGCTCACGGTGCGGGGCGTCTGCCCCCCGGGAGCGCGGGCGTCTCGCCCGCACAATGCTTGGCACAGCCTCAGCCATCTCCCCCACTTGTATCAGCCGGCAACGGCGCCCTGGCTCTCCTTCGGCCTGGCCGTTTCGGTTTCTGCCGACGCGGCGGCTGCCTGCAAAGTTGTGCTGATGCTCAGCGACCGCAATGGGCAAAGGGATGCGGGCGGGACGCCCGCGCTCCCGGTTGGCCGGCACACGAGGGAATATTTCGAAAATTCCTATCCCGCGGCAGTGTTGTCGGTTAGAGGAGAGCTGCGAAGCTGCGGTTGACGTGGTTACGCACGGAAACGTCTCCTACAGGCCATCCTTATAGAGCTGCGAAGCTGCGACTCAGTGTCGCCTGCGGGGTGAGCCAGGAGGAGCCCGGGAGGAGTCGCGTTTGGCAGCGAAGGCAGAGTCCTCTGGGCGACGGAGGTGGCAACCCGGGGTCGTATCGGTTCTGCGTCAACCCAGCCGCGAATGCGGCGAATAGGAAGCACCCGTTCGGAAACGCATCGCCTCTCCAAAGCAACGCCACCCCGCGCCACCATCACCCACCGCCGCCACCTTCGCGGCTCAACCCTTGCCCGACGCTTCCCATGGGCTATTCAAGGACAGGCGGCAACGAACCCGCCCGCCTCCCCGCCCCCAACCTGCAAGAGGTGGTATACTCTGAATCCTCTGTGGCGGGGTAGCTCAGTGGTTAGAGCGAAGGTCTCATAATCCTTAGGTCGGGGGTTCGAGTCCCCCCCCCGCTACTCCAATGGCTCGGCTAGCCCATCGCGAGGTCCCTCTTGGTGGGTAACCCGTTCCCGCCAGGGCTTCCCTTGTTGCGGTCCCCTGCATCAACCAAGGCAGAGACAGCGGAACGACTTCAACTTGTTCGGCCCTGGAACTTGGCCGAGGAATATGTGGTAACAGTGGTGGAGACCCGATCATTCGTATCGCAAGACTGTTGCAGGGTCGACCCGACTGGCGCGGACAATCGGCCTTGTGGCCGCAATAAGAGCTGTTAGCAGCAATACACCGATCGTCACCAACTGCGTGAACAAGTCGATTCCCTTCACACGATACAGTAACGATTCCACCAGATCTCCGGCCAGGAAAGCACAGAACAGCCCGATGACAGCTCCCGTAGCGGTCCAGGCCAACACATGCGACAAGATGAGTCTCGCGATGTGCCAGCGTGTCGCTCCAAGCGCCATTCTTATCCCGAGCTCGCGATTCCGCTCTTCTACAACGAACGAGATCAGTCCGTAAATTCCTACCGACGCCATCAGCAATGACAGGACGGAAAAGTACCCGAGTACAGTTGCATTGAAACGCGAGGGAGTCCTCAATTGCGCAATACTCTCTTCCAAAGCCTCGACATTGACTGGCAGCGTTGGATCGAGTTTAGCGACTTCAAACTGAATCGACCTCCCCATCGCCTCGACGGCTGAATCACTCCGGACCACGAGAACAGCTCGACGGCTCGTGCCCTCAGTCTGAAGATTTCCAAGGCCCAAGTCCGCGGCGTCCTTGCGCACGAGGTAGAACTCGGGTTCGGGCAAGGCTGTCAGACCCTCATTCTTGACGTCTCCAGCCACCCCAACGACTGTCCACCATGGCTCATCAGGACCAAAACGCACATGCTGCGAAAGCGACTCCTCGCCTGGAAAGAGAACTCCGGCAAGACGCTCGCTGAGGATGACTACCTTGTCGCTGTTCTTCCTGTCGTCGTCCACAAACCCTCGGCCCTGCAGGATGGGTATGCCCAGGGCCTGAAAATACCCGGGAGTCACGGCTCGCCAGTTGACTGATCCGATTTGGCCTTCTTCTGCTAAAGGGCGACCGTAAATCTGAACGATGGAGAGTGGCTTTTTGCGAACAGGGCCGACTGGCGGCAACGTATCACTGACGCCGACAGCTTCAACCCCCGGAAGCCGGAGAATTCGAGATTCCAACGTCTCGAAGATTCTGTGCCGTTGTTCCGCGAGAGGGTAGCGGGAACCCAAAAGAATTTCTGCAGTGAAGACTTTTTCCGAGCGTATTCCAATCTGCTCAGTCTGTATGTTCAGAAAACTTCGTATCAAGAGCCCGGCCAGCGACAGCAGAAACATGGAAAGCGATACTTGGGCAATAATCAGTAACTGACGGAGGACCAGACCGGAACGAGTCGTGCGAACCCCCGTCAACGTGCCAAGTTGTGGTCGCTGCAGGGCGATGGACACACTGGGAAGAATCGTTGCGAGAACGGACGCTCCAATCGCAAACACCAGAACGCGCCAGTTGATACTGGCCTGATCCAAGTAAGGAATTCCATCCGGGGCGAGCCTGATGAGAGCCTCTAAGAGAATGCTTGCCAATCCCAGTCCCGCGATTCCCCCGGCAAACCCAAGCATCAGATTTTGTGCGGTGCTTTCGGCGAGCGACCTTGCCGTGGTTGCTCCAAGAGCATGCCGTATGGCTCGCTCCTGTTTCCGGCCCGCATCGCGAGCGTACAGCAGGCCTGCAACATTCGCACACGCGACGAGTATCACCGCTATGATGCCGGCGAGGAGAAGCCAGGAAGCCAGCCGAGCGCTGCCGAGCTGATATTCCCTGATCGGGCGTAAGAGAAGACTTATTTCGTTTCGGAGAATTGGCGGCACCCATTGAAGCATCTCCAGGAACCGAGATTGCAGCCTTGCGTGCGCTTGTTGCAATGTCGTATCGGATTGAAGTCTCGCAAAAGCCCTGAGAATGTGTGTTGCTGCCTCAGGGTTATACGCCCTTTCAGGGAGAGACTGTGGCACGAGCATGTCAAAAGGCTGCAGGTTTGGTAATTCAAAGTCGCGCGGAAGAACCCCTACAACTCTTACATGTCCTCCTTCAGAAGAGAATTCCGTGCCGATAACCTCACGGCTCCGACCAAAACGGCTGCTCCAAAGATCATGGGACAATATCGCCACTCTCGGCGCCCCGGGGCGATCCTCTGTCCAGTCGAAATCTCTTCCCAATTGAAGGGGTACACCGAGGACCTGCAAAAAATCCCACTCGACCCTCGCGCAAACGAGACCCACGGGGACTTCGTTTACAAAGGCGCAATCCGTAACTCCACTCCAAGACGTCATTGCGTTAAACGCACCGCTGTTTTTCCATTGAAAGTAGGTGCCGCTCATCAGGAACTCGACCGACTCGATTGGAGCGACAACACCGACTGAAACAAGCGTGTCCTCTTGGGAATAGGGAGTTGCACGAAACAGGATTCGATCAACGACGCTGAAGATCACACTTCCTGAAGCAATTACCAGCGCTATTGTTGTGATCACCGTGAGTGAATGCAGGCGGTGTTTCCATGTTGACCGGAGAGCCATCCGAAATTCTGGGCCGACACGGTCAAGCAGGTCTGAGAGCAGCGACAGCAATTCAGGGTGTTTTTTGTTGGGATTCACCGTTTGCGGCTGCCTTGGAACTAGCGGTTTGTCAGCTTTCATGGAAGTCAGGCTCGGCAATACTCATGTGCCAGCCAGGGTTGGCCACCTACACTTGATAGTCTTCCGCCAGTTGTTCTTCCACAACCCGTCCGTCAAAGAGGTTGACGGTTCGTTCGGCGTGCCGCGAGTAGCGAGGGTCATGAGTCACCATGCAGATAGTCGTCCCTTCCTGGTGGAGGTCGTCAAGCAATTCCATAACAGCCTCCCCGTTCCTTGAGTCCAGGTTTCCCGTCGGTTCATCGGCGAGAAGAATGAGAGGTCGACCGGCCAAGGCTCTTGCCACGGCTACACGCTGCTGCTGGCCTCCGGACAACTGGCTGGGCAGGTGTTTGGAACGATGCTCCATTTCGACCCTTTCGAGAGCCTGGCCAACGCGGTCACGTCGCTCGGAAGACCTGATCCCGCGATAGGCCAGTGGCAGTTCCACGTTCTCGAAGACAGAGAGATCGCCAATGAGGTTGAAGCTCTGGAAGATGAAGCCTATTTCCCGGTTGCGAATGCGCGCTCTTTGTGAGTGGGAAAGGCTCTCCACCGGTCTGCTGTTGAAGATGTAGCTCCCTTCCGTGGGCGAGTCCAATAAACCCAGAATCGACAGCATCGTCGACTTGCCACAACCGGATGGACCCGCGATGGAAACATACTCGCCCCTACTGATTTTCAGGTGGATTCTTGAGAGCGCGTGAGTCTCGATCTCTTCAGTCATAAAGACCTTGGTCACGTCGTCCAACTGAATCAACGGATTATTGGAGCTCATGGATCTTTCTCAATCCAGCCGAATGCGGTCGTAACCGTCCCAGGCCGACATGTCCGACAGTATGACTTCATCCTCGATGTCCAGGCCTTCCTGTATCTCGATCTTATCCACCGAGCTTCGGCCCAGCTTGACTGGGATTCGAATCGCTTCGCCGGTCTCCCTTACAAGCTTGAAGAGCGTTACGAGACTCTTCTCGTGTCCAATGGCAGGGCGATCAAGGTACAGCACGTTCTCGAGCCGTTCCAGCTCAATGATTCCCTCCACACTCAAGTCCGGGCGCGCTCCTCTCGGCAACGGTCCTTTGAGCTTGACATCCACCGCTACCGTCCCGTTCTGTGCGGCGGGATCAATCCTCGCCACGCTTCCGCGTATCACGCCATTTCGAGTATCTATGCTTGCGGGCATACCGAACTGAATATCCTTGGCTCGTGTCTCTGAGATCTTGATTTCGGCTTTCAACCGCGACGGATCTGATACGCGAGCCAGGTTGGTACCGGGGGTCACCTGCTGACCGACCTCTATCGGAAGCTCCTGTAGTACCCCTTCCATGTCGGCTCGCACTTTCAGAGAGGCCAACTGACGCAGCTTCAATCGGTGCACCGCTCGAAGCTCCTCTACCTTTACAAGCTGAGCCGCCAGTCGCGCCTCTACGGATTCATCGCTGATTTCCAGCCTCTTCTCCTCAAGGACAACTCGATTGGCCAATTCATCCGCTGTGACCCTGGAGAGCTGAACTGTCAGGTCAGGCGCCAGACCCTCTTCGGCGAGCATCTCATCCCGGTCCGCCTTTAGTCGGGCCTGTCGATATTCAGCATTCAGCCGCACGGTCGCGGCTAGTTGATCCAGGCGTTCGCTCTCGAGCGTTACCTTGAGATCCTTATATTCGGCTTCAGCGGCCTTCAATCGGAACTCTGCCTCCAAGGCAGCCAGATTCAGCTTGGGATTGCTCAACTCCACCAAGACGGCGTCTTTTTTGACCGCAGCCCCGGGCAGCACAAGAATCCGTTCTACTCGGCCGTCAGTCACCGCCGGGATCCAGCGAATTTCTTCGGGCATCAAGAAACCGAGACCACGGACTCGCCTCAGCATCGAACCACGCTTGACGGTATCCGTCCATACCGTCCCTCGGGCAACTGTGGGTGCAGCAGGCTCCAGACGTGACACGCCAACGCGGATCACAACTAAAGAAACGATAATGACTACAGGGTATAGGATGCGTCGCAGACGACGTTTGAAGGCAGCGTCATTGCGTGGAATATCCAGGCCGCTGCCCTTGCCAACTAGGGAACTCGAAGAGAGACTGTTCATAGGCATGACGACCAGGTAGAGCCTTTGGGCAGGGGGCCCTGCCCTCCCTTATCGGATTGCAAGGTGATTGCCATCGAACCACCTCTTTCCGGATTGGGGCCCAAAAAATGGCAGCCGCGACCGCCGTACTCTCCCGCTTCACCCTTTAGTTGCTGATTCTTCAACGGATAGGCTTTGTCACCACGCTTCCGCCAGGCGGTGTCAGTCAGAGATGACAAGGGATCCTTACGACAGAAAGGCGCTCGAAACAGAGGAAGTGTCCGTTTCTGGAACGAATGAGTCCCGGAATTGAACACTACGTCTCAGTTCACGGTCAGCTTCCAAACGCTCGGTGTTGGTGATCCAGCGGGAGATAGAGGCGCGCTTCGCAACCCTGACCGGTTTTTCGATTTTCCAGCGAGAGCCGTCCGCCGTGAGCCTCGGCGATCTGGCGACTCAGGACCAATCCGATCCCTAGTCCATTGGGTTTCGTTGTATAGAAGGGCACAAACAGGTTGGCTGTGTCCGAAATCCCTGGACCTTCGTCTTCCACCCAGACCTCGAACCGATCCCTCTTCTTGATCCATCCCATTCTTACGTCCCCTTGTGTTTCCAGGGCGGCATCGACGGCATTTTTCACCAGGTTGATCAGTAGTTGTTCCAACTGATCCCCGTCGGCCTGGATCGTGAAATTCGGACCCTCCGAGAGGATGATCGGAAGACGCGTTTCCAGACCCTTGACGCGATGGATCAAGCCCCCCAGTTCCACCGAGCCAATCTTTGGCTGTGGCAGCCGCGCCAGCCTCGTATAGGCCCGCATGAAACGGTTGAGCGAATCACAGCGAGACCGAATGACTTCCAAACCCCGATGAAGATCTTCCTCCCAGTCTGTTGGCCGAGGCTTCCTGAGCATCAAGTGCCCGAGGCTCCCGGTAATGGACTGGATGGGTGCCAGGGAATTGTTGAGCTCATGGCCTAATACCCTTACCAGACGCTGCCAGGCGAATCGTTCCTCCTCTCTCAGGGTACGACTTAAATCTGACAGAACCAGAAGCTGATGGGGCAACCCCTGGGATCGAAAGGTACTGCGCCGTACACCCCATCTGCCCGACTGTCCGGCAAAGGTCTTATTCAGGATCGCCACAGACTCACCTCGCAGACAATCGGCCAAGCCAAGTTTCTCGGCTCGACTGCCCAGAATCCTCTCTGAAGCTTGCCCGAGCAACCGTTCTCCAGCTCTATTCACAAGCCGCAACCGGTGTCCGTCATCGAAGGCAAAGATAGCCACCTCGATTTCCGCCATCACACGATGGAGAAGATTGGTGGCTTCCAGTGTTTCCAGGCGCTGCTCTCGGAGTGTCTCGCCAAGCGTGTTGACTTCCAACATCACCTCACCCAAGGGGTCATTTCTCCGTGCATCTCTTGCCCGAAATGAGTAGTCTCCTTGCCGCAGTGCAGCAAGAAGATTGGACAGAGTCCGGAGCCGGGAAACCACCCACCCGCGCACAGCAAAAGAAAACCCCCACCAGAGCAGGCCAAGAAACAGCGTCAACGTCCACTGCGTCCTGAAACTGAATTCTCCGGTCCAAAGCAGGACCAGGGCCACAGCCGTCGCAGGCACTCCCGCACCAACCGCCAGAAGTGTGATCCGCCCTTCATGAGTGAGTCTTCGTTTTGTGATGGGTGTTCGCTCCGTCATAAGATCTGTCCTACGGTCAAGAAGACCCAAAACAGGCTGCTGCCTTGTTTTTCCATCCGGACAGGCTTACAGACCGTGTCGTTGCAGCCTCCTGTAGAGTGCGCTCCTGCTCAAACCCAAGACCTCTGCCGCTCTGCGGACATTGCCTTCACACCGAACCAGTGCCTTTTGGATTAACAGTCGCTCGACTTCTTCCAGGCTGAGGTCTTCCGGAGGATTGGCTCCGTCGCGCGGAAAACCGAGGCCGAGGTCAGCAACGTGCACCGTGGTACCCTTTGCCATGAGGACTGCTCTTTCTACGGCATGGTCGAGCTCGCGAACGTTTCCCGGCCAGGGATAGTCCCGCATGGCTTGCAAGGCGGCGTCATTGAATCCGACCAACCTTTTGCCGTAGTGCCGCACATGCCGCTGGAGAAAGTACTCTGCCAGCAACGGTATGTCTTGCTGTCGCTGGTTCAAGGGCGGTAGGGGGATCTCGATGGTATTCAGCCGGAAATACAGATCCTGCCTGAACCGGCCTTCGCCAACGGCTTTCTTGAGATCAGCGTTGGTGGCAGAGAAGACTCTGACATCGACGATGCGAGTCTTGGAAGAACCTACGGGTTCGAACTCTCCACTCTCCAGCACCCGCAAGAGTTTGGCTTGCTCATTGAGGGAAATATTGGAAATCTCGTCAAGAAAGAGCGTACCCCCATCGGCCATCTCAAAGCGTCCAATACGATTGGCTTTCGCATCGGTGTAAGCGCCCTTGACGTGGCCGAACACCTCGCTTTCGAACACGCCTTCCGGAAGCCCGCCTGTATTGACGGTCACCAGCGGCTTCGCAGCTCTTCGCGAAACCGCGTGCAAATGGTGAGCCACCACCCCTTTCCCCGTACCGTTGTTTCCGGTGATCAGGATATTCGTATCCGATGGCCCCACACGTTCAATCATCTCCAGGACGGGCTTCATGGCTTCGGAGTTCGCGATCAGCCTGGGAAACTTCTGACCCCGTAATACCTGGTTCTCGGCCTCGAGACGGCGGCTCTGACGGAGCGCACGACCGAGCTCGGTTTGGGTCCGCAAAATCGCTTTCAGACGCTGATTTTCCCAGGGTTTCTGAATGAAATCACGAGCGCCCCGTCTCATGGCCTCTACCGCGAGCTCTATACTTCCCCAAGCCGTCATCACCACCACGGGCAGCGTGCCGTCAAGCTCGCGAATTTCGGTGAGCAAGTTCAGCCCTTCCTGACCGGATGTAGTGTCCCGCGTGTAGTTCAGGTCGATAAGCAGGACATCAAACTCTCGGGTCCTCAGAAGACCGAGGACTTGCCGTGGGCTACGGGCGGTCTCTACCTGGAAAGCTTCTCGCTTGAGCAATAATCGAACAGCTTCCAACACGTCGGATTGATCGTCAGCGACCAGGATTCTCGCTGATGGCTTCTCGTTTGCACTCACTGTGGACTCTCTCCTGTCGGTACTTCGTCCAAAATGACTCCCTGAGCACTTGGATCATCTCAATGCCCTGAAAGAGGTACCTCTCCGTGTTCTCGATTCGGACCAACGGTGAAACACTCGTCGTCGGCCCTCTGTGGGCTATCCACCTAGTTTCAGAGTTCTGACAGTTGGTTCGGCAGTTTCAAGATAGACAATTGCCAGATCGCTGTTCCATAGACGGTTCCTGTACATCACGGCTACAAGCAATGCAGGAATTGCGAAGGCATAAAACAGGATGAAATAGAGTGGGTTTCCGAACAGCCACGCCTCGAGCTTTGCCATGGCGTGGGCGTAAGTCACAAAGAAGAGAAAATAGGGGAACCATAAACCCTTGAGGTTTGCTCTCCCGGGCAAGTAGGAGCAGGTGAACGGGATCTTCGGGAACTTGAAGAGGAGGATCTCGATGAGAGTCAGTGCGAGGGTAAACCCGTAAGCAAGGTGAAGTAGAGCGGTAGTCGCATCCCACACCACCAAATAGGAAGGAAACAACATCATGAATAGAGGCATGATGCCCAGAACCAGCATGGCTTTATGGACTCCTGAAATCGCGCTGGCGTTCCCTTTATTTTCAGCCAACCTGAAGATCCAGTTGGCTTCCAGTTCTGACGGAACCGTGAAGGCGTATCGCATTCCAGCCAGGATAAAAAAGGACAGGATCAGCGGCACGGATAGCAGCGGTACGCTTTGTGGATTCCAATCCTCAGTTCCACTCATCGAGAGTGCATCCATCAGCACAACAAATACCAACGCCATTCCCACACTGAAATACCCAGCCAGAAAAACACGGTGCTTCTGGCTTCTCAGGAGCGTTCTTGCAACAAAGTAGAATGTGGCCCGCTCTCTTTCGTTCCTCAACACCAAGCGTTCAAAGGTGGCGGCTAATAAACGAAAACCCCTCGCAGGCCGGCGTACTGTCTCCACGGACTCCCACGACTCCTGAACCTTCCTCTTGTAGGTAACCAGGTATGTCAGGAGACAGCAAAGGGCCGTCATCGTCAGTGCTGTTAGACCAATTCGAGATTCAAGCCGAAACTCTCCACTGCCAAGAAGCATTTGATAGAGACCGAGGTACCACATGGGGGGGAATAGGGTCTGAAAGAGTTCGTTATGCTGCAGACTCTCAAAACTGAAGATCAACTTGGGGAAAAGGAAGAACACCGAAAGCAGACTCATCATCAGCAGCAACTGTACAGCACGAGAAACACGGCGAAGCATCTCGCTTCTGAACAGAGTAATCAGAATTCCCTGGATCGAGACCACCGATAAGAAAGCAAAAGCACTGCCGGCCGTAACGCTCAAAGCGTGCGCCAAAACAAACCAGCCTGCAAAGACCAGCCTGGCTTGCTCCTGAATCTGTTCACGCTCACCGGACTCCAGAATGAACCGTCCTTCATGAAGCAGTGAACCCATGTTGGCATTGACAACCAGAGGAAACAGCACCGTCGGAATGGCGTTGACTGTCAGTGTGAACAGGAGAAGCAAGAGAACGAGAGCCAGCCCCTTGCATGCGAGCAACGTTCTCATCCGGACGGGGAGTGGAGTAAGAATATTGTAGTCTTTGCGAGTGGGGAACAGAGTATCCCAGTTGAGCACCGCCACAAACGCGATCACAAGCATGGAGAAAAAGAGAAAGAAAAACTTGTCCTCCAAGGTGGCTTCCTGATGAACAGACAGAGGGAAGTGGGCCAGGAGAAAGGCATACTTGCGAGCCAGGCTAACCGAGATGAAGATCCCTGGCACCATCAGGAGAGCCAGGACATGCGTCAGAGTTATTTCCGTCCCGGTTTGTGGAGCGAGCAGGTCATTATGAAAAAACTGTCTGAAGAAGTGGCGGGTGAGTAGAAAAACGGGCCCCCGTCTTTCCGGACCCCGTAAATTTCCAGAAGAGCCCATGATCGCATCAGTATTTCATGACGTTCACAATGTCGCGCGCCACATGGCATGGGTCCTCTTGGCGCACCAGCTCGGTGAACACGTCCTCGAGTGAGGGTCTTCGCATCAAGGTTCTCAAGTGGTCGATCGAGTCATTCGCAACAATCCTTCCCCGGTAGAGAATCGCGACTTTCGAGCAAAGCTTCTCGACGACATCGAGGAGATGAGAACAGTAAAGGACGATCTTGTTTTCCTCAGCCAACGTCTGGACAAGGCTCCTCAGAACTAAACCCGACCCGATGTCCAGCCCGGAATCCGGCTCATCGAATATGACAATGTCAGGGTTGTGGAGCAAAGCAGCAGAGATCAAGATCTTTCGTCGCATTCCATTGGAGTAAGCCGAAATAGCAGAGTGGCGGAAGGGGTGGAGCAAAAACAACCGTAGAAATGCGTCGATTTTTTCGTTTAGCAACCTTTCCGGTATGGAGCGCAGTCGACCGACCAACTGCAAGTATTCAGTTCCCGTCAAATAGGGATAGAGATGGGACTCCTCGGGAACATAGCCCAAGCGTTTCTTGAATCCGTGAAGGTCAACTTGGATTGGCTGGCCATTGAAAAAGATCTGTCCTTGAGACGGTTCCAGCAGAGTGGTCAGCATCTTCACCGTAGTGCTTTTGCCCGAGCCGTTCGGTCCCAAATACCCAACGACTTCCCCGGGCTTCACCTCAAATGTGACCTGGTCAACTACCGGGATGCCGCGGTATCGCTTGGTGAGTCTTTCCGCTCTAAGCACGGTCACTTCCCTTAAGGTTATGGGGTCAGGCTATGCAGTTCGGCTCAGATGACTTACTGCAATCGCATTGCCATCGGTATCAATGTATTAACTCTTTGTGAAACAGAGGAATACGGGATTCAAGACCAACTGCCTGGACCCATCCCTGTCCGCATCCGGGACCCGCACGTCCCAATTCCGGACACTCTTGAACAGTAAACTCTCAGAGGAATGCGAGTTGACCACGAGGGAACGGCATCCAGTTCGTTGTTTCTGCTCAATGATTCCAGGAGTCTGTCGTTTGGGAATGGATCGTTTCAACACAATTGAGGGGCATCTGTGGGGGCATCTCTACGGCCGGCCTCTGAGTATCCGGCCGGCGTGCTCCGCTTGCTGCCCAACCGCTTCTCGTCCTGTTCACAAGGCCATATGGGTCCGTTGTTTCACTCTCGAACGATCCGCCCGGCAGGGCTGGGGCCGGACTGACCTGAAATCCTGGTTGCGCTCAGCCGGCATCCTGAGCCAGTTCGTTGGCCCCCCTGCCGGAGTGTTCGTTCCACTGACAGGTGACAGGTTGCCCATCCGGGACGGGTAGCAGGCTCCGGGAAACGCGTCTGCACCTCCGACAGCGGCCGCTGC
>JAPPDF010000076.1 GCA_028875575.1 Acidobacteriota bacterium | reverse complement strand
CGTATGCCCCCCTCCGCATCAGCCTTCGCCTGCGGCTCGGCTTCTGCGACTCCCGCTCAAGGGGGGAGTGATACCAGAGCGTTGTATGCAGGCCTCAAGAATCACTCCCCCCTTGAGGGGGAGTCGGTGAGGCAAACGCGGCGTCCCGATGGGGCCCCGGTCTCTGAGGTTCGTAACAGTTCCCTGTTTCACTCCGTATGATCCGCCCGGCAGAGCGCCGACCGGCTAACCGGAAGACTCCCGTTCACTCCTCCAGACCGGCCCCGATTCGGTTTCTCCCCAAAGACGCTCAAAGGCCTGCGATCCGTCCTCATCCCAGAAATCGGTTACCACCGGGTTGGCGTAACCGGAGGTTCCCCGCTGCAGCCTTGGCCCGGGGACGTCCGGAGGGTTCAGAAAGCGAATGTTCGACCCGGGGGCGTCGGGGTCAAAGCGAAAGTAGACCCTGAAACCGTTCCGGTAGCGCATCCTCACCAGAAAGCGGTCCTGGCGGGGCCGGGGCGCCTGACTGAGCCGGCGCAGCTTGTCACGGTCGAGGGTCACCCCCAGTCCCGGCTTGCCGAGCACCTGCACGCTACCGTTCACCACGGGCATGGTTTCCACCGTCACGTCTTCCTTCCAGAGATGACAGAGGCTCACATGATCCAGAATGGCCATCTTGAACACCGCGGCCTCGTGGGCCAGGAAGGCCTGGTTGATGGTTCCCCCGCACTGCTGCAGCATGAAGGGGGTATTGGCGGACTCGGCCATGCCGGCCAGCTTGGCGGCGTGTCCCACCGGAGCGTGGCCGGCCATGAAGCCGTCGCACAGGCCGTGACGCATGAAATAGTCGGCAGGGCCGTGGTGGATGAGAATGGGGATGGAGCACTTTTCTCGGAGGATCCGGTAGCCATCATGGTCAACGGCCCGGAGCGGATCCTCGATGCGTCCGGCCACGCTGAATTTCTCCAGTTCCTTGAGCACGGGCTCCACCGCTTCCAGGTTGGAGTCGGCGTTGAAGTCGTAGTGGACCTTGAATCCGGGAGGAGCCACTTTCTGGATGGCTTCGGTCTGATCCACCGCGTTTTGAATGACGTCCACGTGGTACTTGAGCCAGTGAAACCCCCGCCCGGCCACATTGAGCGTCTCCTCGGCCATGCCCTCGGGGGGTTGAGAGGCCGTCCAGGCCGCCACCGGAACCCAGGAGCGCACCCGGGGGCCGATCAGCTTCCAGCAGGGCAAGCCCAGATACTTGCCCATCAGGTCGTAGACGGCCATGTTGATGGGCAGGTTCCTGGTGTCGCCGATCCAGTCGAAGGCGCTCGAGCCGATGTAGCCGGAAGACGGATCGTTTTCGGGAAGCCGACCCCAGCTCTCTCCGATGCCTTCCAGGCCGCTTTGGGTCTTCACAACGTAGATGGTGCGCAACTGGACTCCCAATCCGTGATATCGGAAAAGCCAGCGCGCATTGTAGTCGTGGAAGGGAGGGCAGACCTCGTGGGCCTGGATGTCGGTGATCTTCAGGGCTTCGCGGGCATTCCCGGACAGCGCTCCCCGCAACCAGCGGGGAAGAGCCAGTCCGGCCAGACCCAGGGCGCCCGAGGCCAGGAATTCACGGCGAACCATGGATGACATGAGCGGCTCCTCTCGAAATCGGGAGGCCTGGCTAACTGCAGTCAGGCAAAGGGAGGTGTCACGGGGCGTTTCGCGGAGATGCTATCACAATCCCGCGACCCGGTCGTCAACGGGATCGCCTCACCGGATCACCGGCTGTCGCCGGCCCGCACATGGAGAGCGTGAAGCTGAGGAGTCCCCCGGCCCCGGGTCATTCTCAACCGCACCCGAAGCGGGCCGGACGCTTCCGGAAGCCTCTCGCCCCCGGCTCGCCAGCGCAAGGGCACCTCGTAACCGTCCCGCTCAATGGCCACCGACCGCCCCATGCCAAAGCCTTCCAGGGGAGACTGGCGCACTCCATCCAGCAACTCGGCTTCCAGGCGCGCGCCTCCCGAGAGTCCGCTGACGTTCACGGTGAGCCGGTGGCGGCGCCACGTCGGCCCCGGAGGTCTCAGCGGCAACGAGGTCATCTCTCCGGACTCCCGGCCGGCTTCCAGGGCCAGTCCGTAGAGGCGGTGACGCCCCACCCTGGCCAGCCCGATGCTGCCTCCGGAACTGTAGTAGATCCACCACTCGCTTCCGACCTCCAGAAAACAGGAAATCCGGGGCTCCCCCTGCTCCCAGGGCTGGCCACCGGGTTCGAGCTGGATGCGGCGGGAGGTCCACAGCCCGAATCCGATATTGTCCTTCTCCTCGGGCTCGGTCGCCCAACCGGTGAACCGCATGCGATAGCCTCCCCCGTCGGGCTCGTGGTGTCCCACAAAGGCCCACCAGTAACTGTCCTCTTTCAGGACGACCGCGGCAGCATGGAGGGTGCTGTTGCGAGGAACCTCGTCGAAGGCGTAGTGGCGGGCATTGTGGGGCGCACGCACGAACTTCCGGCCGTCGGGCGAAGCGGCCACGTCCACAATGAAGCCGTGGGGGCCCTGAGTGTGCAGGAACATCAGGTAACGCCGGTCCGGAGGCGCTGCTTCGTCCCGAATCACCTCCACCGGCAACTCGTACTCGTTGGAGTTGAGGCCGGGTTGGAGCGAAAAGCAGATGTTGGTCTGGCGCCCCCCGAACCGCATTAGGCCCAGGTCGGGCTTGCTCCAACGAATCCCGTCGGAAGACTCCGCATAGCCGGCTCTTCCCTGCTGCAACCGGTCCACGTATCCCCCATACCACATCCTGAACCGATGGCCTTCCTTGATCACGCCGGCCGCGCCCAGGCTGCCCGCGTCCCAGGAGCCCGCAGGCCCCGTGTTCAGCACCGGGGTGGCCGGGGTCACTCTCCAGTCGGTCCCGTTCCTGGAGAAGGCATGGTAGAGAGCGAAAGTGACCCTGCCGATGGCCTGGCTCATTCGGTTCACGCCATTGAAATACATGCGGAACCCCTCACCGTCCCGGATCACCTCGGCATTGAAACCACCCGAGCCTCGGCCCGAGGGATCGGGGACGGCGGCCTTGTCCAGGACCGGATTGCCGGCAAAGCGGGTGAGGGGGTTCTCCACCATGCGAGTCCCCCGCAGCTCCCAGTCCAGGTCCAGCAGCACCGGGAGCGAGGTTCGGCCGGTGGCCGGAGCCCGGGTCGAGAGCTCGAACCCATCGATGTCAAGCTCCTGGCCGGGGTGGCGGCTCTCCAGGAAGACATAGTCCGCCTCTCCAGGGGTTTCCGGCACCAACTGCTGCACGGAACCATGGCGTCCATTCTGCTCCCGGGCGATCTTTTCCCTCTGGGCGCCGGTGATGGGCTGCTTCAAGTCCATCAGGTAGCGCCCGTCGCAGTAGATCCGAGCCGGGCCGGCGGCTTCGGGTATCACCAGGACCCACGTGTGCCAGTCCCGATGGTCCAGCCCGCGCACCGGGGTTCGTTCCCGCCAGGGGTCGGCCGCGTTCACCAGGATTTGCCAACCCTGGATTCCGAAAGAGATCCCGTGGGTCGGGCAGGCCCCCAGGCTGAAGGCCCAGTTGCCCAAAGCGCGGCTCTTCAACCCCAGGGTAAACAGCGTGCGTCCGGCTTCCCCGGTGCAGAGCAGTTTCAGCCGCAGGTAGAGCGGACCTGCCTGCAACTTGGGAATGGACTTCTGGCAGCGCGAATAGCGGGTGTCGAGACCGGTCCGGAGGCGATGAAAGTGCGGGAAGTCCCGGTGCCCGAAGGGTTGGATTTCCGAATCGGTCCAAAACTGCCTGAACGACCGTCGGCTTTCTGCCGTCCCATAGCGTTGCGGCTCGGCCCAGGACCCGGAAGCGCCTTCTTCGTCGCCGTCCGGATCACATCCGGCGGCCAGCGCCGGCAGCACCGCGGCTGCCGCCAGGAAGGATCTGCGACCCAAAATTGCCATGGAATCCTCCTTGCCTGAAACACTCCTGTTTAACCCTGTACAAATCGCCCCGTCGTATGGAACGGCGGCGAAACTAGGCGAAGAGTGAATAGTGGATAGTGATTAGTGGATAGTTATTTGATCTACACGTGAAGCAACTTGCCAGTCTCGGTACAGTCCCCACAAGAAGTGTAACCACGTCATCAGGCGCTGGCCTGATCCCGAATCACTCGACTGACAACTCTCCACTCTTCACTCTTCACTCTCCACTTACCTCAATCAGTCCCATTCGTGTCCATTGGTGGTTCTTCCCGGCCCTTCGTGGATAAGCAGAAAAGATTTTTCCGACTGTAAACTACACCAGGATCCCCTGGCAACCCACGCTCTGCGCCCGTTTGGAATTGACCGGTCCAGGGGCCTGTTATATATTTCGATAGCGAAATTGCAAGTTATAACATCCTGCAAGACCTGCAAACCCTTTGTTATTTGCGGGCAGTCGGCCCCGGGGGATGAAATGAACCACTTGTTCAGCCATCTCTGTCTCGCCACCGTTCTTGTCCTGTCAGCCCAACCCTCGATCCCCGTCGCGCTCGGCGCGGATGAGGAGATCAGCTTCGACCGGGACGTCCGGCCCATTCTGGAACAGCACTGCCAGAGCTGTCACAGTGCGGAGACGCATCAGAGCGGACTGGTGGTCGACACCCTGGAGGCGCTGCTGGAGGGGGGCGCGTTGGATGGACCGGCGGTGGTTGCCGGCAACAGCGCCGGCAGCCCCTTGATCTCGAGACTCAAGGGCGACATCGAGCCGGCAATGCCGATGAGCGGCTCCCGGCTGACGGACGGGGAAATCAGCCTGATCGCCGCCTGGATCGACCGGTTGAAGCCGGCAGATGTGGCGGCGGAACACACCACAGGCACGTCCAAGAGCTGGCCCTGGACCCGGTTGGCCCTTCCCGAGGTCCCAGCGGTAAAGCAGCAGCAGTGGGTCCGGAACCCGGTTGATGCCTTCGTCCTGTCCGCCCTGGAAGAAAAGGGCATGGAGCCGGCTCCGCAGGCATCGCGGCGGGCCTTGCTCAGAAGGATCCACTTCGGACTGACCGGCCTGCCGCCCTCTCCCGAAACCATGGCTGCCTTCCTCGAGGACTCCTCGGAGGATGCCTACCGCGCCGCCGTCGAGAAGCTGTTGGACGACCCAGCCTACGGCGAGCGCTGGGCACGGCATTGGCTGGACCTGGTGCGCTACTCGGACACGGTGGGCGAGTCCGTCGACTACCCCCGGCCTCACATGTGGCGCTACCGGGACTACGTGGTCCGCGCCTTCAACCGGGACATGCCTTACGACCGCTTCATCCGGCAGCAACTCGCCGGAGACGCCTACAGAAACTATGGGGCGGAGGGCAAGATCGCCACCGGGTTTCTTCACCAGTGGGTGTTCGTGCAGCGGGTGGATTCGCCCCAGACCCGACGGGACTACCTCAACGACGTGGTCGGAACCACCGGTTCGGTGTTCCTGGGAATGACCCTGGGCTGCGCCCGCTGCCACGACCACAAGTACGATCCCATTCCCACCCGGGACTACTACCGAATGGAAGCCTTCTTCGCTCCGGTGACGGTGGGCCCCGAATCCGTGCCCTTCACCCCCTACGAGCTTCCGCAACTTGAGCCCGAACGCTGGAAGAAGAAGGCCGAGAGCTGGAAGAACCTGCTGGACCGGCGCAAGGAGGAAGGCGCCAGGTTCAAGGCCGAACTGGCGGCGCGGGTGACTCCCCACTACCAGCTCATGGCTCCCCAGGATCTCAAGGACTGGGTGGTCTCCGATCTGAAGCGCACCCCCTTCCCCAAGAGATCCCTCTATACCAAGGAGGACGTGGAACGGCTGCGACTGATTTCACGACAGGGCCAGCGTTTCGCCAACGTCAACAGCCCCGACTACTACAAGGCCATGGCCTTTGTGGCCTCGCAGGGCTTCCGCGCCCACACCGCCGGTCCCCCGACCACCTACCTGCTGAAAGGGGGCAACTACAAGCTGCGGGGAGAGGTAGTGGAACCGGGCGTGCTGAGCGCCGTCACCGGCCATTCCCGGCCGGTCGACTACAAGGGTCTGGACATTCGTTCTTCGAGAGGAAGCTCCCGCAAGCTGCTGGCCGAATGGATCGCCAGCCCCGACAACCCCCTGACGGCCCGGGTGATGGTGAACCGGATCTGGCAGTACCACTTCGGCCGCGGCCTGGTGTCCACCCCTAGCGACCTGGGCAAGAACGGCGGCGGCACCGTCCACCGGGAGCTGCTCGACTGGCTGGCCTGGCAGTTTGTCCGGAGCGGCTGGAGCATCAAGGAGATGCACCGGATCATTCTGCAGTCCAACGTCTACCGGCAATCCCTGCGGACACCCCACCTGGAGGCCTACAGGAAGCTGGACAGCGACAACCGCTACCTGTGGCGGCGAAACCCCATCCGATTGGAAGCCGAGGTCATGCGGGACAGCGTGCTGGCGGTCAGCGGACAACTCAATCCCTCCATGGGAGGCCCGCCCTTCTTCCCCGATATCGACGATGCCGTGCAGCGGCGCGCCGGGGTGTGGTGGGAACCTTCGCCGCGGGAGGAACGAAGCCGGCGAAGCGTCTACGTGCTGCAGTGCCGGTCCTTGCAGCTCCCCATGGTGGCGGTGTTTGACGGCCCCAATATCAACGAGAGCTGCCCCGTCAGGGACGTCACCACCGTGACCCCCCAGGTCTTCTCCCTGCTCAACAGCAGATTCTCCCACGAACAGGCTCGCTTCATGGCGGACCGCATCCGGAGGGAGGCGGGCGACGCCCCCCAACGCCAGGTGGAGCACGCCTTCCAACTGGCCTTCCAGAGGTCTCCATCGGCCCTGGAGCGCGACGAGTGCCTGGGCTTTCTGAGAGAACACCCGGTGGAACCGGACCTCCCCCCCAAGGTAACGCTGCGGGCCATCCGCTTCGGAAACGACCTGGGTGAGTCCCTGGACAGGCAGAAGGAGCCGGGAGGCGACCGGCTGGCGCGTCTCTGCCTGGTGCTCATCAATATGAACGAGTTCATCTTCCTGGAATGAGTTCTGCCTGAACAAGGCGTCCGGTTAACGACGGAAAGCAAGAGGAGCAATCATGGCCAAGAGTGAGTTCGACGTTTGTTCGCGGGTGGAACGGCCCGACCCGCGCCTGGGAGAGATGGGGCGCAGGGACTTCCTGTACGGATTCGGCAGAGGCGTGGGGAGCCTGGCGCTCACCTCGCTGCTGTGCCGGGACGGCTGGCTTCAGGCGGACACAAGAACCCAGGACCCGCTGGCGCCCAAGCAGCCCCACTTCGCCGCCAAGGCCAAGGCCTGCATCTTTCTCTTCATGGAGGGAGCTCCCGGCCAGATGGACACCTTCGACCCCAAGCCGGCGCTGGCCAAGTACCATGGGACCCCAGTCACCCGCGTCTACGGCAGCCTGGAAAAGCGGATTTACGTAGGCAGCCCCTTCAAGTTCACGCGACACGGGCAGTGCGGCATGGAAGTTTCGGAAATCTTTCCCCACCTGGCCACCTGCGTGGACGACATCGCCGTGGTCCGCTCGCTCCACACCGACTCGGAGGCCCATCCCGGGGCCTGCTTCATGATGAACACCGGCGTCCCCATTCCCGGCAGTCCCTCGGTCGGTTCCTGGGTCATCCACGGGCTCGGCAGCGAGAGCCAGAACCTGCCCGCCTTCGTGGTCCTGCCCGACCATCGGGGACGAATCTCCGGCGGGGCGGTCAATTACTCCAACGGATATCTGCCGGCCGCCACCCACGGCACCCTGTTGAACTCGGTGGGGGCGCCCATCTTCGATCTCCAGCCTCCGCCGGGAGTCACCCGGGAGCAGCAGCAGGCCGACATCGCGCTGCTCAATCGGCTGAACCGGCCCTACCTGGAGTCCGACCCCGGCAACGAGAACCTGCTGGCCCGCATGAAGAACTACGAGCTGGCCTTCCGCATGCAGTTCGCCGTGCCCGAGGCGGTGGACATCGACAGCGAACCCGACAAGATCAAGGAAATGTACGGCCTCAATGACAAGATCAAGGAACCCATGGCCCGCAGGTGCCTGATGGCCCGCCGCTTGGTGGAGCGGGGCGTGCGCTACGTCCAGGTCTACTGCGGCGGCTGGGACTCCCACGAGAACATCGCCGAGGAGCACCGCAAGCGGGGCTACGAGACCGATCAGCCGGTCACGGCGCTGCTGAAGGACCTGAAGCAGCGGGGGCTGCTGGATGAGACCCTGGTGGTGTGGGCCGGGGAATTCGGACGCACCGCCGACAACTCCATGGACTTCTTCCGCTCCCATCCCGGCCGCGACCACAACAAGGAGGCCATGGTGGCCTGGATGGCCGGTGGCGGCATCAAGGGCGGGACGGTGGTGGGCAACACCGACGAGCTGGGCATCAAGGCAGCCGAGAACGTCTATCACCTGCACGACCTCCATGGCACCATGCTGCACAGCCTGGGTCTGGACGACATGCGGCTCACCTACTACCACGCGGGACGTTTCAAGCGCCTGACGGATCTGGGCGGCCGCCTGATCAAGGAGATCGTGGCATAGCGAGACCCGATTGACGCGGCCCGCACGTGCTTTATAATGAAATGGAGTCCCAAACGAACCAGAAACGCCTGTCACCCGATGGCTGACATCAAGCAAGGTGCCCCATGAGAATCCCCCGCAAATGGAACCGGTTCCTGGCCGGCGGTTTGACCTTCCTTTTCGTTCTCTCAGGATCGGTGCTGTTGGCCGACCGGAAGAAGGACCGGAGACGCGAGAAATCGCTCCGCACGGAAACCTCGGACCGATACCTGAAGAAGTGGATGAAGCAGGACGTCGGCTACATCATCAGCCAGGAAGAGAAAGAGGCCTTCAAGCGCCTGACCACCGACGACGAGCGCTATCAGTTCATCGAGCAGTTCTGGCTCCGGCGGGACCCCAATCCGGACACCCCCGACAACGAGGCCAAGCAGGAGCACTACCGCCGCATCGCCTTTGCCAACGAACGCTTCGCCTCGGGCAAGCCGGGGTGGGAAACGGACCGGGGGCGGATCTACATCACCTTCGGCCCTCCGGATGAGATCGAGAGGCATTCCGCCGGCGGCACCTACGACCGCCCCCCCGAGGAGGGAGGCGGGCAGACGGTGACCTTTCCCTTTGAAGTGTGGAGGTACCGCTATATCGAAGGCAGGGCCCTGGGAGAGGAAGTCCGGATCGAATTCGTGGACCCCAGCTTCAGCGGGGAGTACCGTATCGCCTTGAGATCCAAGGACAAGGATGCCATTTACTACACCCCCCAGATCGGCTTGACCACGGCCGAGATGGCGGGCATTGCCTACAAGGAAGATCGCGACATTATGGGGGGCACGGGATATGGCATGGGCGGAAACCTGCGCCCCTACCAGCAATTTGACCGGCTGAGGCAGTTAGCGGCCCTGACCCGGGGGCCCAAGGTCCGCTTCAAGGATCTGGAAACGGTCATCAACACCAAGCTCTCCTACAACCTGCTCCCCTTTCACTTCACCACCGACTTCTTCAAGATCACCGAAGACATGGTGCTGACACCCATCACCATCCGCCTGCGCCACCAGGATTTGACCTTCCAGAACCAGGAGGGCGTTGAGCGCGCCCGCGTGAATATCTTCGGGCGGATCTCGACCATAACAGGACGGGTGGTGGAAGTTTTCGAGGACGTCATTTCCCAGGACGTGCCCGCGTCCCTGATGAAAGAGGCGCTGGAACGCGACTCGCTATATCAGAAAACCCTGAACCTGCGCTCCGGAAGATACAAGCTGGAGTTGGTGCTGAAGGACATTCACAGCGGCAACATCGGGACCCAGTACTTTGGAATGGTGATCCCCCATTACCCCAACGACAGTCTGGCCAGCAGCTCCATCATCCTGGCGGACACCATCCAACCGCTCCCCGCGAAACAGGTGGGGGGCGGCATGTTCGTCATTGGGACCAAAAAGGTCCACCCCAACGTGGCAGACCGCTTCGACCGGAAAGAAACCATGGGGATTTACTTCCAGGTCTACAACCTGACCGTGGACGACAAGACCCACAAACCGTCGGCCTCGGTTCAATTTGTCCTGAAAAAGGGCGGCAAGGAAATCACCCGCCTGACCAAGACCGAGGAGGAACTGGCGGGGGCCGCCCAGCAGATGACCCTGGAACAGCATCTGGCCCTGAGCGCGCTTGACCCCGGCCACTATCAACTGGTGGTGAACGTCACCGACAACCTGGCCAATCGATCACTCAGCGAGGTGGCTAAATTCGAGGTCCGCTGAGGGTTGTATTTAAACTCTCGGGGTGGTCGGATAGGATCCGTATTCGACCTGGATTTCGACGGACTCCACCGAAATTCTCCCTCCCATTCCCGCCGGCCGCCCATCCAGGGAAATTTCCAGCAGGTTCTCCCCCTGGCGCGGCCGCACTTTCCGCAATTGATACTCCAACCACTGCCCGAGCCAGGGATCGATGCGATTGGCATAGTCACGCCGGCAGATCTCATGCTCCAGGGACTGGCCGTTCAACAGCAGGGTGAGACGATCGGCCGTCACCAGGTTGGCGACATAGAGCTTGAGAACGATCTGACTGATCCGTTCCGCCCCGCCTTCGATATCGTCTGAAATGGTAAAGGGAATGGAATAGCGCTTGCCCGCATCGCCGGCAGGCATCCTCAGGGGCAGACTGGCCCGGTAGCCCATTTCGACCGCCCCCTTGGAGCGGCGGTGCAGCAGGTAGTGCTTGTCGGCTTCCCGAATCAGCTCGGGGTCCCCCAACTCGGTCAGGACCCGGCGTTCCCTGTCCCCAAGCGGCCATCGGAGAAACCAGGCGTAGATCCCGTCCACGCCGCGCCTCCGGTAGTTGGCAGCGGCGGCGCGAAAATTCTCGGGCGTGGGAAAGAGGACCTTGTGCGCCAACGGGTCGGTCCCGGTGGCCTCGTCTCCGACGTAGGGCGCCAGGACACCGTAGACGGCGATACCCTTGGCGTGGGCTGCTTCGACGAGCCAGTCGACAGGCATGTCCACATCCAGGGTGAAATCGATATAGAGCATGGGCGCCAGGTAGTCGACCAGGCCCTCCCGGATCCAGGTCCGCACGTCCAGCCCCTGTTTGAGGCACATCTCTTCGGTGGGATAGACCCGGGCCCCCACCTGGCCCGGCTTGCCGGGACGATTGCGGACCGCTTCGGAGATCCTGGCCACCCACTCGGTCAACACCGGGGTCATGGAAGGAACATCCTCCGGTCTCAGGAACAGCGGCATGCCGCCCGGGGCCGCCGCGAAGTCCAGCTCCACGCCCTCGGTGTCGTATTCGGTGGCCAGCTCCTTCAGCACCGCGTATTGGTGGTCGCGCACGAACTCGTGGGCCAGGCCCCGTCCGCCCTCGGGCACCTTGTACTTGTCCTCCAGCCCCCCGTAGGAGGCCATGCGCACGCTGGCGAAGAAGTCCATCCCTTTCTCATGGGCGCGGTCGATCAGCACGGTCAGCGGGTCCAGGCCCCGGTCGATCAGGCTCTGCATGTTCTCCCAGGTGCGCCAGTAGGCGGTGATCGGGAAGGGACGCATGTCGGCGCCGAAACGCTGGCCCACCCGCGAGGGATAGAAGAGACCGTCCCCCCGCTCCACCCCGTAGACAAAGGTGTCCACGGCCGTTCCGGCCACCTCGTCAATGGGCACCCAGGCGTCCTCCATGGTCATGGGGGGCTCGAAAACGTAGAGGTAGTAGTGCCGGGCGTCGTTGTAGTAGAGGGTCCGCTTCCTGGGCCCGGACGGCTTGCCGGGGAGCGGCTCGGCCAGGAGGCCGGCGGAGGAGCCGGCCGCTCCCGCTCCCCCGGCAACGGTTAGGGCCTTCATGAATTTTCGACGGCTCAGGCTCATGGGGATCTCTCGAATGCGACGGTCTATGCTTTCGGCGTGGTCGGATAGAACCCGTAGTCGACCCGCACTTCCACCCATTCCACCGAAATGCCCTTTCCCATGTGAGGCGGGCGCTCCTCCAGGGATATTTCCAGCAGGTTCTCACCCTTGCGGGGCCGCACCTTTCGCAGGTGAAACTCCAGCCACTGTCCCTGGTAGGGAACGATATTGTCGGCGTAGTCGCGCAGGCAGATCTCGTCTGCCAGCGACTGGCCGTTCAGCAGAACCGTCAGCCGGTCGGCGGTCAGCAGATTGTCGATATGCAGCTTCAGAACGACCTTGCGGATCCGCTCCGCCTTGCCTTCGATGTCGTCTGAAATCGAGAAGGGGATGGGGTAGCGCTTGCCGGGTTCGGGGCCGGGAATCTTCAGCGGCAGACCGGCCGGATAGCCCATTTCGGAGGACCGCTCGGACGAGCCGTGAAGCACATAGTGCTTGTCGGCTTCCCCGATCAGTTCCGGGTCTCCAATCTCTGTCAGGATGCGCCGTTCCGTGTCTCCCAACGGCCACTGCATGAACCAGGCATAGAGGCCGTCGACTCCCCGCCTCCAGTAATTGGCGGACGCCGCCCGCACATTTTCGGGAGTGGGATAGATCCTCTTGGGAGCCGCCGGCGCCGACCCGGTGGCTTCATCCCTGATGTAGGGCTGAAGGGTGCCGTAGACGGCGATGTCCTTGGCGTGAGCTGCTTCGATGACCCAGTCGATGGGCATGTCCACGTCCAGGGTGAAATCGATATAGAGGATGGGCGCCAGGTAGTCGACCAGGCCTTCCCGGATCCAGGTCCGCACGTCCAGGCCGTTCTTGAGGCACATCTCCTCGGTGGGATAGACCCGGGCCCCCACCTGGCCCGGCTTGCCGGGTCGATTGCGGACGGCATCGGAGATCTTGGCAACCCACTCGGTCAGCACCGGGGTCGTCGCCGACAAGTCTTCCGGCCTCACATAGAGAGGCATTCCCCCCGGCGCCGCCGCGAAGTCCAGCTCTACACCCTCGGTGTCGTATTCGGTGGCCAGCTCCTTCAGCACCGCGTATTGGTGGTCGCGCACGAACTCGTGGGCCAGGCCCCGTCCGCCCTCGGGCACCTTGTACTTGTCCTCCAGCCCCCCGTAGGAGGCCATGCGCACGCTGGCGAAGAAGTCCATCCCTTTCTCATGGGCGCGGTCGATCAGCACGGTCAGCGGGTCCAGGCCCCGGTCGATCAGGCTCTGCATGTTCTCCCAGGTGCGCCAGTAGGCGGTGATCGGGAAGGGACGCATGTCGGCGCCGAAACGCTGGCCCACCCGCGAGGGATAGAAGAGACCGTCCCCCCGCTCCACCCCGTAGACAAAGGTGTCCACGGCCGTTCCGGCCACCTCGTCAATGGGCACCCAGGCGTCCTCCATGGTCATGGGGGGCTCGAAAACGTAGAGGTAGTAGTGCCGGGCGTCATTGAAATAGAGGGTCCTTTTCTTGCGCCCCTTGTGTTTGCCTGGGACCGGCTCGGCCAGGAGGCCGGCAGAGGAGCCGGTTACTCCCGCTCCCCCGGCAACAGTGAGAGCTTGCATGAATTTCCGACGCGTAACGCTCATGGTGACCTCCGAGATTTTCCGTTGGCTGCTGTCTCGAGCAGGCAGTTCCGGCCTGCTTGTGCGTGATCGGAAAGCTGACTGGTCCCGTGGGCCGCTGGCCAACAGGGACGGAAGCAATGGGACGTCCTCATCCCCCCTGGGCGCTGGAGCCGGCGGCCCGGGACAGTCTCGCTTCTCTCGAAAACAGCCGCGTTTTTTGGAGCCCCTATCTTATACAATTCTCAAACATCCAGTTACAGTTTTAGGGTTGAAGGGGGACAAGACCATGAACGGCATCAGGAAATTCACTCGATGGATGTTACCGGCGGCCGTGGCCTGTCTGGCCGGCTGCGGGGGGACGCCGCAACTTGAACCGGGAACGGCTACGGATCCGGCCACGCCTTCGCCGGACCGCCAGCGCCGCATCATCGTCAACGACGATGGAGAAGCGGAGCCCATCACCAGGGACCGACCGCTGGAAGCCTACCTGGCCCAGCGATTTCAGGACGCGGTGGGTTCCCAGGTCGACTCCTACTTCATCTGCGTGGGCAGTACCGACCGAGGGCCTGCCATCGGAAAGAAACCCAGGCTTCAGGACACCCAGAATCGGTGGTACCCGGCCATGAAGGCGCCGCCGGAAATAGACCGGATGACCCGAGCCTACCTGGAGGCCGCCAAGACTGCCAACATGGAGATCTTCGCCTCCATCCGGATGAACGACATCCACGACGCCTGGGCGCCCCGGCTCACCTATCCCCTGAAAATGGCCCGGCCCGACCTGTTGCTGGGAGCCAGAGCCGACCATGCCCCCGACGCCGTCATGCGCGCCTTCTGGTCGGGACTCGACTATGCCAAGGAAGAGGTCCGCAACCATTTCCTGGATTTCATTCGCACCTATTGCCGCCAATACGACTACGACGGTCTCGAGCTGGACTACTTTCGCCATCCCCTGTTCTTCAAGCTGGGGGAAGCGCGGCGGCACCTGGACACCATGACCGACTTCGTGCGAACGGTCCGCAGCATCCTGAGCGAGATCGGCCGGGAGCGGGGCCGGCCCTACCTGCTGGCCATTCGCGTTCCCGACACGCCGGCAATGGCCCTCAGGACCGGCCTGGACGTGGAGCAGTGGATGAAGGAAGGCCTGCTGGATCTGCTGATCGTGGGAGGCGGCTACATGCCCTATGCAGGCCGGCTGCAGACATTTGTCGACTTGGCCCATCGGTACGGTATCCCGGCCTATCCCTGCATCAACCACTTCCGCGAACCCGTGGCCATGCGCAGCCTGGCTTCGAATATCTGGGCCATGGGAGCTGACGGAGTTTACCTGTTCAACTACTTCGGGGTCGATTCCGGCATGGAAGGGGGGCGCATGGTTCCGCAAGTGAGCGACAGTGCCGAACGCCGCAAGGTCTTGAGCCAGATCGGCGATCCGGCATCGCTAACCGGATTGGAGAAACGGTTCGTAGCCGACAACGGCGCCTCCATCTTCTACACCGGCTTCACCAACCCTCGGGGACAGTTACCCGCGAGGCTGATGGAAGCCACGCCGATCGAGCTGGTGGTGGGCGATGATGTCGGACGAGCGGACCGGCAGGCCAGCGAACTCGTCCTGAACATCAGTGTCGAGGAGGTGGCAGCCGGCGAAGGCATCGCCGTCGAGGTCAACGGCGCCCGAGTTCCCTCCGCCAGCCTGGAACGCACCGGGGATGAATCCTTTACAGCCCGACTCCAGGAGGAACCCCTCAAACGTGGCCTCAACACCATTGTCGTCCTGCCGGGCCCCGACTCGACAGGGCGGCTGTCCTCCAAGGTGACGGGACTGGAGCTGCAGGTGAGGTATTGATTCTAGTGGTCAGTGGCTAGTGGTTAGTTGTTAGGTAATCCTTACGGAGCGGCGAGTTTGCCCACCACAGGTTCGACTGCGGGCTGACTCTCCTATCTGGCGATCTCGCCGATTCCGTCCCCCCCACCGGTTCGACTGCGGGCGGAGCCCTTGTCTCACCGACTCCCCCTC
>JAPPDF010000075.1 GCA_028875575.1 Acidobacteriota bacterium | reverse complement strand
ATCACTCCCCCCTTGAGGGGGAGTCGCAGAAGCCGAGCCGCAGGCGAAGGCTGATGCGGTGGGGGGTAGGGCTCGGCTCCGGACCGTGCGACAGGGCGGCTCGAACCGGTTGCAACAGGGGTACTTCAAATCAGTCCGGCAACCCCGCCTCGCGGGCCTTACAGATGCCGCATGATCTCTTGGCTCTGAACTGGCTCCACAAGCTGTACCTGCTTCATTTGCAGGCGTTGGTTTCAGGCAAGTGCCGCCCCCGCTCACATTGCGCTATGATGGCGGCGCTGCTGTCGGCACTCTCTGACTACGGGCCAGCCCCTTCGCGCCAAGGAAAGGAGTTTTCCCATGACCGCCAAACATTTCACCAGGAGGGAATTTCTGACGCGGGCTCCGGCCTCGGCGGCGGCCGTCGGCCTGGCGGGCTGCGGCGGCGGCAGGCCGGAGGAGAGCGCCAGGGGTGCTACCGGGGGAGTTTGGGAAAAACCGCCGGACCAGAAGGACAAGGGTAACCGGCTCAACCTCATCCTGCTGGACGTGGACACCTTTCGGGCCGACAACCTGGCCTGCTACGGGGGAAACCAGGTGGACTGCCCCAACCTCAACGCCTTTGCCCGGGACAGCGTCATCTTCGAGGAGGCTTACCCGGAGGCCCTGCCGACGGTTCCCATTCGGCGAAACCTGATGACCGGACGGAGAATCCTGCCCTTCGACTACTACCAGCAGCACGACCCGGTGCAGATGCCCGGCTGGCACCAGTTGTTCTTTGAAGACGTCACCCTGGCCGAAACCCTTCATGAAGCCGGCTACGCCACCGCCCTGATCGCCGACATTCTTCACTTCACCCGACCCGGGCGCAACTTTCATCGGGGTTACCGCTATTACGACTGGATCAGAGGCCATTCCTTCGACTACTACGCCACCTTGCCCCACCAACTGCCGGAGATTACCGATGTGGTCCCGGAAACCTATCTGGAACAGTTCACCCCCTTTTCCAGGGCCGACCTGCGGTGGGAAATCAACCAGGGAAATCTGAACATGCGCCGCTGGCTGCGGGAGGGTGAATCCCTCATTGAAATCACTGCCAGGAAGGTCATGGCCTGGCTCAAGGAAAATCACGGCCACAAGCCCTTCTTCCTGCACATGGAGGCCTTCGATCCCCACGAACCCTGGGACCCGCCCAGGCGATTCCTGGACAAGTACATGCCCAATGCCAAGGGACCCACCTGGGCCACGCCGCCCTACGATGATGTAGAAGTTCCGGAGGAGGGAGTCAAACGCCTGAGAGCCAACTACTTTGCTGAAAGCGAATGCGTGGACTACTGGATGGGAGAGGTCTTCAAGACCATTCAGGAACTGGGATTGTTCGACAACTCGATCGTGGTGTTCATGTCGGACCACGGAGCCCTTCTCGGTGAACAGGGCCAGTTCTGCAAGGGACCGGAACGCATCCGCCGCCAAGTGACCCATCTCCCCTTGCTGGTTCGTCTGCCCGGCAAGGAGGGCGGCGGTCAAAGGGTGGGAGGCTTCGTCCAGATCCCCGACTACGTTCCGACCTTGCTGGGACGACTGGAGCTGGAGCCGGTCCCGCGGGTAACCGGAAAGGACTTCTGGCCGCTGGTCACCGGGGAAACCCGGAGTGTTCACGATTACGCCACCATGGCCTACGGATGGATCGGATCGGTGCGAACCCCCGAATGGAACTTCAGTGCCGTGTGGAATCCGGAAGAATACTCCGGCAAATATCCTCCCCAGCTCTACAGCCGTGAGAGAGATCCCGACGAACTGACCGACGTGGCTGAAAAATACCCCGACGTGGTGGCCGACCTGAAACGGAAGCTGGACGACTACATCGAAGCCGGCCGGGGCCTTACCCGGGGCAGTTTTCACGCTCCGCGCGGGGTAGGGAAGCCGACCTACTAATACCGCAATCCTCATCGGTTAGAGTCTCCTGATTAACCCGCATTTCTCACCAGGGGGCGTGATCATGGCGCAGGCATTTTTCCCTCAGCGCGTGCTCGGGAGCGAAGAGCTTAGCGGTCACTACGGTCGAGCGAGCATGGATGCGCTGAGGGGAAAAGGACAAGCCAGGGCACGCCCAGCGCCGTGTGTAACCGCAAGACGACCAATCAGACCAATGAGTTGCAGAAAATAATGGACTTGCATTATCAGTCCAGTGGCCTGGTGGGAAATGCGGGTTTCGCTCATGCCGACATTTGAATTCGTCGATTACCTCATCGTTGTTGCTTACCTGTCGGGAATCGTCGCCCTGGCGACCCACTTTTCAGGGCGGCAGAAATCGCTCTCGGAATACTTTCATGGGAGCGCTTCCATCCCGTGGTGGGCCGTCGGGATCTCCAACCTGGCGACAGCCTTCAGCCCCATCAGCTATCTGGCCGTGGCGGGGTGGATTTTTTTGAAGGATAGCCGTAACAGCCTGGTGGCCGACTGCCTTGGATTGGTGCTGCTCCCGTTGACGGCCGCCATCTGGCTGCCATTGTGGAGTCGCCTGCGCGTGCTGTCAGTTTACGAATATCTGGAAATTCGCTACCACCCCTGGATCCGTTCGGCCGGTGCGATTCTCTTCCTGATGGTCACCACCATTTGGGCAGGCACGGCCATGACGACCACCGGAATGGGGTTCGAACAGGCGACCGGCTTCGACGCGCGCTGGTGCATCGTTGTCATTACGATGCTGGGAACAGCTTATACGGCGGTGGGTGGCATGCGGGCGGTAATCTGGACCGACGTAGCCCAGTTTTCCATTTTTGTAGCGGGTTATGCCGCCATTCTCTTTTTCTTGCTGGGAATGTTCGATTGGCAGCCGCTGGAGATTTACCGCATTGCCTCAAACACCATTTCGCCCGAGACCGGACATCCCCACACGCAGTTGATCTCGTTCGAGCTGGACGCGACCATCGAAGCGACCTTCTGGGTTCTGCTGTTCAACAAGATGTTTCTGGTGCTGTCCTTCGGCGCCAATCAGTGGGAGATCCAGCGCCTTCACTCCACCCGTTCGCGGCCCGAGATGCTCAAAGCCATGGTCGGCGGCAAGCTGGCCATGATTCTCGTTGCTTTTGTTTCAATACCCACGGCCTGGGGATTCGTCGCCTTTTACGCCCAACACCCGGATCTGAAGGCGACGATTCCGCATCCGGACCAGGTGCTGCCCGCCTTTGTGGCGACCCAGCTGCCTCATCTGGTCAGAAGCCTGATCATGGCGGGTGTCCTTGCCGCCTTGATGTCCAGCCTGGACTCGGCCATCAACTCCATGGGGAGCGTGACAGTCAACGACTTTGTGCGTCGATATCTATTACCTCGGGCGCCGGAGCGGCAGCTGGTCTTCGTGGCCAAGGCGCTGACCTTTGTTTTCGGCGCCGTGGTGCTGGTCTTTTCCCTCTGGCAACTTCAGGCGCAAGGCCAGACAGCCTTTGAAAAATTGGGAAGACTCACCGCCGTAATCGCAGCTCCCATGCCATCCTTTTTCGCCCTGGGCGTATTGTCGCGGCGGGTCAACACCAAGGGCGCGATCATTGGAGCAGTGGCGGGAATGACGTTTTCAATTCTGTTCAACGGCATCCCGGGCCTGCTGGAGAGACCATTGGGTGGAATCAACTGGATGTGGGTCGCGGGACTGGCTACCGCGGTCAACCTGACCGTCGGTTACACGGCAAGCTACCTGTTTTCGCCTCCGCCGGCCGAGGCGCTGGACAGGGTTCACCGATAAGCCGTGGAGGCCGCGCGGCCCAGGGCAGCCACGCTGAAGATGACCGGGTACTGGCGTTCGTAGTACCACAGCTTGGAGAAGTAGAGCCCGATGGGGGACGGCCTGAAGTTCCGCCCTCCTCGAGTCTCGGAGACCAACCAGTTCGCCCCCTTGCAGACGGCAGTCTCAAGGGAGGCACCCGTCAGACCCCGGGCTGGCGAACCCTCCTCCAGGACATCCGCCAGGGCCTGCACCGCCAGCGCCGTCTCCTCGATGGTGGAACCCACACCCTCGGCCCCGCCCCAGCCACCGTCGGCGTTCTGGGCGGCCAGCAACCAATGGATGCCGCGACACCTCATGTCTTCAACCGGAACACCTCCATCGCGGGCCAGGCGGTTGAGGGCCAGAACGACCCGAGCCGTACCATAGGTCGGGTTTTCTTCGCCGGGGGCCGACTGGTTGCCGAACCAGAGCGGCACCCAGGCCCCGTCTTTTCGCTGGGAAGCACTCAGATATTTCACGCCGCCCCTGCGAGCCGACTGCAGGCGGGATCGAAGTCGGGGCCCAACAGCCTGTTGCCAGCTTGACCAGGCCAGCAGGGCATGGGCCGTCAGATCGGGGCTGCTGCGGTCGAAGGGCAACCGCCCCCAGCCGCGGCAAAAGGTGGGAATACCTCCGTCGGTGTTCTGGAGGTCGAGCAGCCACTTCACCCCGGCGCAAGCAGCCCGGCTCGACTCGGCATCGATGGGGCCCAGGTGGCTCAAGGCCAGCAGAGCACCGGCAGTATCGTCGGCGTCCGGAACCCCTCCCGGGAGATCGGTCCAGGCCCAGCCGCCGGGATCGGCATGGGTGAAGGGATGTAGGCTGCGATATTGCTGATTCAGCAGCCAGCCACGAAGGTTTTGGTGCTGGTCCGTGGCCAGGTGGGATTCAAGGTTTCCGCCGGCGGCCAGGGCGGAAAGAGACTGCGTGGTCACCCAGGTGGCCAGGTTGGTATCGATGGGCCAGGCTCCGTCGCTGCGAGCGGTTCCCGCCAGAAAGTCGAGACCCCGCAAGACCACGGGATGCTCTACCTGGCCGCTGGCCGCCAGGCTCATGATCACGAAACTGGTGAGCGGAACCGCTTCCAGGTAGCCCCCACTTGTCGGTTGAATCTTCTGCAGCAACTGCAGGCTCCGCCGTCGCGCCAGCGAGCGGATTACACGCAGTAAGGGGTTTCGCGTGGGCTGGAAGCGGTGGCGGACCTGGCCGATGGCAATCAGGGCCGGCAGGGCATAGCTGACCACCGGGAGGCGCAGCCACTTGAACCACTGCGGGGGACAGACGGCCAGTTCGAAGGGGAGCTGGGGGACCCGATTCCACGCGCCGGTATCGGCTCCAAAGGCACCGGCCAGGGTACAGGCGGTCAGGATGGGCGCCGAAAAGGTCCGGTCTTTTCCGTAGCGGTCCGTAATGGCCGCGGCCAGCGCATCGGCATCTAGGCCTCCAGTCTTCTCGCAGATCCAGGACCGGGTAGCCGCCAGTGCTTCCTCGGAATTCCTCTCCAACGCTGTCAGGGCCGCCCAGACCAGCGCCGTGGTGCTCAGGTTGCTGGGGCTCTCCACCGTATCGCCGAAGCCACCGTCCGGGGTCCGGTTTTCAACCAGCCAGTCCGCTCCCCGGGCTGCCATCCCGCGGCACGCGGCCAGCAGAGCCTGGTCCAGCCGTCCTTCTCCTTCCCTCAATACTACGGACAATGCCAGCACCGCCGTGGCGGTCGAGAGAGCGCTGCTGGACAACTCGCCCTCCCAGTGGCCCGCCGGGACCCGTGAATCCAGCAGCTTCCCGGTGGTGCGGGCAAGGGTCTGCCTCAGTTGTTCGCGATCGAGGTCTGGGAGAGAGGTCATCGACTATCGTCGTTCTGTTGGCGAGTGCTCAAAACCGCTGCTTGGCGCATGCTCCAAACCTGAAATTCTAACTTCATTTTTCGCGGTGGAGGCAATGCAACTCATGAAGAAAGGCCCCCCGGGAGCGCGGGCGTCCCGCCCGCACAGGGCTTGGCACAATCGTGGCTTGCTCGCGGATTTCAATCGACTGTCACGGTGCAGTTGCCTTTTTTACCTGGGAACGGGGGTTTGGTGCGCTTGACAACGGTGTGGTGGTGAATGGGAGGCTATCTGCAAGAATAAGGATGCGGGCGGGACACCCGCGCTCCCGGGGGCACGACCATCTGCTCCGAAACCACCCCTGCCGGCACCCTCGAACTCGTGCCGCAGGTAAACGATCACCCTCAAGCAGAACCGGGAGACTTGAGTTTGCCTGAAAATGGGTGGGGTTTACGTTAGTTCCAGGCCGGAGGTTGTGAAGCGGCGAAAATCGGCCTCGTTTGCGGTCGCAAGGGACGCGCCATCGGCAAGCGCGGACGCAGCAATCATGCAGTCGACCAATGATCCACGCCGTCTTCCTGACTCATTGAATAGGCGGGCCGCCATTACCGCCTGCTCCGGTGTGAAATCACGGTGCTGTCCAACAAATTCAGCCACCAAATCCAATTCGGAGGGGGCGAGTGGGCCGCACAGCATCTCTGCCCAAGCTACGGCACTCACAGCCAAGGGTTGGCCTCCTTCTATCCAGCCCCGTAATTTGTGGTCTTCAGCCGACCCGGGATTCAGCGCGCGAATCAGAAAGCTGGTGTCCAGGTGAATCATGGCGACGAGAAGGGCAGCCGCTTTTCTGCCGCGCGGCGCTCAAGCTCCACATCTGCCGCCCACTGCGTGAGATTGACCTTGCGCCCGCGCAGAGAAGCCTGTACTCGGTCAAGCGAGCTCGTGGCGGCCTTACCCGGTCCTCCCTCCCTTACTGCGATCCGCAAGGCGCGACGCAACACTTCAGACTTCGACACCTTCCAATGGCGTGCCAATGCCTCCAGCATCCGCACCGATTCGACATCCAGCGAGTAGGTTGATTTAACAGTCGTTACGGCCATAAAGATTAGTTTATGGCCATACCACCGTCCTGTCAATCTCCGCTTTGGTGCGCTTTGCACAGGAGTGGCGGTCGGTCGAAACGTGTTTGCAGAAGTAAGGTTGCGGGCGGGACGCCCGCGCTCCCGGGTGGGGTATGAGCCTCACAGGCTCAGGTGGCCCAGGGCGAGCAGGGCGTACCAGGTGTATTCGCAGTCGGCCGCGTCGTCGGTCCAGTTTCCGTAGAAGGCTCCCCGGTTGGTCCAGAGCGTATCCAGGAAATCCAGCGTGGGCTCCTTGAGGTGCTCGAAGGAGACCTGCATCCCGGCAAGAGCGTGCAACGCAGTGGCGGTAGACAGCAGGTCGGGAATCGGAGTGCCCTCGCCCGCCCGAAATCCGCCGTCGGGGCAGGACTGCCCCAACAGCCAATCGGAGCCTCCGGGCAGGGCAGGGGTTCCGAGCTGCCGCAGAAGGGTCAGGGCTGCCGCGGTATTGGGAGTGGAGGCGGCCCCCAGGCCCTGGCGACCGGAAAAGCCTCCGCTGTCCAACTGAAGCGATTGGACTGAGCGTCCCAACCCCGTCGGGTCGGGGAGCGGTACTCCCAGGTCCTGGTAAGCCCCCAGTACCAGGAAGCCGTGGTAGACGGTTCCCGTGGGGCTGTCCGGAGTGGCAGCGTATCCCCCGTCCCGGGTCCGAAAGACGCCGAGCCGCTCAGACAGTCGCCGACCGATTTGGGATGGGAGGCTACCGGAAGGAAGAGCTGCCCAGCAGCGTGCCAGGCAGGCCAGATGGACCAGATCCAGTCCTTCACCGTCCCCGAAGCCTTCCAGAAACGGGCGTATCCGCGAGTAGGGCGGCTGTTGGCGGAGGGCGATCAGACCTTCAAGCCCGAAAACGGTGTAGTAGAGATCGCTGTGGCCGGCACGATCCCGGAATCCCCCGTCCGGATTGATCTGGTTCCGCAGGAAGTCGTCGACCCGCTCAGTGGCTTCGCGCAGCAGGTTGGGGGCCAGCCGCGCGACTTGCAGCATTTCGAGCCTCAAACTCACTGCAATAGCCCTCGATGAACTGCTCGCCGAAGATCTTGCCCACCACCCGGCGGAGCAACCCCTTCAGCGTCGGGTTGGAGAGAAAGCGCAGGGAACGCACCGCCTCTTCTTTGTAGGCTTCCAGCAGTTCCTGAGCCTTTTCGGTAACGCCGCGCTCGGCCAGGATTCGCTGGACCTCTTCGGATACCTGCGAATAGCGGCAGTCCATCCGAAAGAGGGAGGCAATGAGATCCTTCTCCCGGCCCTGCAGGGCACGCTTGTGGGCAATGGCCAGCATCAGCGACGGCCGCAGGGCTTCCAGGTCGTTCGAATCGCTGGTCCCATCGTAGTCCTCCAGATCGTCGCGAATCTGATAGGCAATTCCCAACGATTGACTGTACTGGCGCAGGACGGCGTGGGTGTCGTCGTCGGCGCCTCCCAGGCAGGCTCCCAGACGCAACGCCACCTCGAAGGCCGGGGCTGTCTTCTTGCGGAAGATGTCCAGCACCTGCAGAGAAGAGAGCGGCTTTGGACTCCGAGCCCAACAGAGCTCCAGACCCTGCCCGCGGCTCAAGGTCAGGTGGCCGTCCGAGGCCAGCCGCAGCATCTCCACCTGAACCACCGGGTCGATGGAGAGCTCCGAGATCAATCGGTATCCCTCTCCCAGCAGGAAGTCGCCCACGTTGAGAGCCACCGGCACCCCGACCTCGGCGTGCAGCGCCGGGCTGCCGTAGCGCTCCAGGTCTCCGTCTTCGATGTCGTCGTGGATCAGGGAAGCCTTGTGGAAGCACTCAATGGCCACCGCCAGCTTCTTCAACTCGGGTGAGGCCTGGGGAGCCGCCTCCTGGCGGTGACTCTGCAGCGCCATATAGGTGCAGGTGGCCAGATAGGGTCTCCAGCGTTTTCCGGCCTTGGCCAGCCAGCCCCGGGCGATGGCGGCCGTCTCCTCTTCCGGTTGGCCCAGCAGCTCGGCCAGCGCCTCCTTGTGGAACCAGCTCTGGACCTCTCTCTTGAGTCCGTCCAGGTCGAGGCGATAGGTCTTGTCGTCGGCCGTCAGGTGAATCAGGTCCCAGACCCAGTCCAGGTCCACGGTGGTGTTCACGCAATCGTCCTGGAGCAGCGGAATGGCCATTCCCGGCACGGCGGCCGCTTCCATGTGAGGGAAGCACTTCTCCAGCACGTTGATGCAACTGACCCCCACCACCGCTTCGATCTTGCCGGTCTCGATCATCTGACGCACGATAGCCGAGCCCTCCGCAACCAGCACGGCGTAGCCCAATCGCTCCGCCTCCACCGACAGGTCCTGAATCGAGCAGAGCCCGCATTCCTTGCAGAGCAGTCCGAACTCGTCAAAGGGCGCTGGACAGCGCTCTTCCACGCGCAGGCACTTGGGAAGCAGCAGGAGGCGGCGGTTGTAGGGGATCTGGGCCAAGGTATCCCGCCAGGACTCGTTGCTGACCAGGATGGCCGCGTAGTCCCGGTACTTACTGTCCAGCTTGGCCGTCCTGAGCACGGCGACGGCATGTTCCCGCAGCTCGTCCATGGTCAGCGGGGGCACTGCGCCCACTGTGCGGACATGATCGGCCACGACCTTTTTCAGAAAGACCCGAACCAGCTTGTCGTTGGGAATATTGGACTGGGCGGGACGATAGGCTTGCTTGGGAACCTTGGCCGGAAGTGTCAGCAGGACCCCGTTCCCGGAATCCGGCACCCTCTTGATATCATCCGTTACCTTCCGGATCATGCTGTCGACTCCCTCCTGGCCCATTCCTCTTCAGGTATAGGCTCCAAATCCGAAAAACCAGTGTTTCTTGGCGAAGCGATAAGCCCAGTTTTCTTCCGGGAGCTCGTTCCCGGGGTTGTACTGGCTGGGCCTGGATTCCATCTGTTCCAGTTCCGGCATGGCTCCCTGCCGCAGGGTGGTGTCTTGAGCCCCGTTGCGTTCCACCACCTGCTTGAGCAGGTCGGGCCGTTCCAGCACGATGCAGCCCTGGGTAGCCCCGGCAGCCGTCCGCCGAAAGTCCTCCAGCAAGGGAGACTCGGTCATGGTCTTGAACAGGTCCCCCCGGTTGTCCTGGATGGACTCATTGGCGAACTGAATCACGGGGCAGGGCTCCACGTCGCCAAAGGGGCTGATGTGGTGGCTGATCCCGGTGGCCGCCGGGCACAGGGCTTGCCCCTGGTCGTCGTAGTAGGCATCCACGATCCCGATCGGTTTGCGGTTGCGCATGTCCAGAACGAACCGCCTCAGTTGGAGTCCCTGATCGGCTGTGAGAGCGAGTTGGGGATTGGCGACGGGCCCCACCGGGCGATAGGTATGAAACCAGGTGTAGTGAACGCCCATTTCGATGAGAGTGTCAATCCAGGACTCCCGGACCAGGTCGTCGAAGTTGCTCTGGCAGACGCTGGTGGCGACTCCGGTGATCAGGCGGTGCCGCAGGCAGGCCTCGATGCCGGCCAGGGTCCGGTTCAGGACGCCCTTGCGCCCACGGCGAACGTCGCTGACGGCTTCGGTTCCTTCCACGCTGACCAGGGGCGTGGCGTTACCGGCGCTGCGGAGTTCCGAGGCCATCTTGTCGGTGATGGCATGACCGTTGGTGAAGATCTGAAAATAGCAGTCGGGGTGAGCCTTCAGAATGGAAACGAGGTCGGGATGGAGAAACGGTTCCCCCCCGAGGATCCCGAAAAAGCTGTTCCCGTGCTCCTTGGCATTCTCGATCAAGCGGTTCATGTCATCGAAGCTGATCAGCGATTGGGGCTTGTCGACGTCCACCCAGCACCCCTGACAGCGCAGGTTGCAGCTGTTGGTGATGGAGACATAGAGAAAGGGGGGAAAGGTCTGCCCCTGCTTGAGCCGGGCCTTGAACCGCTGAACCGAACGGATGCCCTTGTAGCCGAAGTTGTAGCCGATCTTCCACAGCAGGCGGGCGTCGGTGGTTCGCACCATCCGATAGCCAAAGGAGAGCATGGTGGTCAACATCAGGCTAGATTCCCCAGTCGTCTTCGGTGGGAGCCGGGCGGTTGTCCTTAACGGTCTGGGAGCGTTCCTGGCGGGCAGCCAGCTTCGCCTTGGCCCGTTCGGCCCGTTCCTGTATGTCGCCGGCCGAGGGCAGGCTCATCAGAACCTCGTCCGGGATGTCAAAGTCCTTCTTCAGCTTGCGCAGGCACTTCTTGCGCTCCAGCAGGGCCCGAGACTCGTCCCGCTCGGTGGAGAAGCGCTGTCGGGCCTCCGTCTGACGCGTGCGCAGGGAACTGTAGAGATCCCCGCCCAGCAGGGCCGAGATGTCCACCTTCATGGCCTCGCGCTGGATGTCCTCCTGGCGGACCACATCGCCGTTGATGGGGCCGCTCTTGTACTTGGGAAAGAGAATGGCCACCTCGGGGCATACTCGGGAGCAGGCAGGGCAGTCCGTCTTGCAGTTGCTTTCGTTCTGGACCTGGATCTTGTCCTCGTGCACCCCGTAGACGTCAAAGAGACAGAAGCTCAGGCACTGCATGCAGTTGGTGCAGCGGTTGTAATCGATGACAGGAAACCAGGGTTTCCAGCCACCGGGATCGGGCAGCTCGGTTTGCCCTCGCACCTCCTCAACGGCATCCAGAATCTGGGAGGTTTCGAGACCGTCGATGTCCCGAAAGTAGAGCTTGTCTCCGTTCCCGTTTCCCATGGCGGGAAGCGGTTCTTCCTTGCCGAAGCATCCCAGTAGAAGCCATGCGCCTTCCTGCAGGTCTCCGAGCTGGCTGTTTGAGCGGATGACCGAAACCGCATAGCCTTTATCGAGGAGGCTGCGGGTCAGGTCGTAGTGCCGGTCGTCGCCAGGCAGGGGCCGGCCGCCGTTCCGGTAGAGACCAATCCGGAGAGGAGTCTTGGGAGCGATCACGACGATTCCTCCCCTCGCGAACACCCCTCAAGGAGGCGTTCGACGACCGTTCCGGCGCTGTCGACACGCATGTTCAGAATTTCAACGGTATCTTTAGTCAAAGGTGCCTGAGCCGCTGAAAAAAGCCATTTTACGGCTCTTGGATAGCAGGCTGCAATCCTGATTTTATCCTCCGCCGCCAGCCGCTTGAGCGCCGGGTCACGCCGGGCGGACATCTCGCACAGATCGGGAACGGCCTCAAAGGTTGCACCCGACCGGGCAAGCCGTTGAAGGACCTCATCCTTGACATCCGGAGCAATCACCTTGGCATAGGCGCAGCGGCAATAGAGGATTTTTCCCGGCTGTGCCGTCACCGGTCCCGGGACTGCGGGACCCGGCATGTTGGCATCGTGATTGTTTGCCATACCTAAACGGGAGTGGCCTGCGTGGCCGCCATACCGGATTGCGACGCCCGCAGTCGATGGGTGGGCGTGGGTCGGGCCGGCCGGAAGGCTTCCAGGTGCTCGATCTTGACGGCCACGCCATCATCCCGGCCGATGGCCTCTAAAACCTCCAGAACCAGGCTCCTCAGAGCTTGCGGATCGGCCTCCGCTCGCAGGTTGACAATGAGTTCCCCGGTACTCAGGGGGTCTTGCAACACATGGGACTGCTCCGGAACGCCATCGGTACCGGTCAGGTTGGCCACGCCGATATCGTTGCCCTGCTCGTCAGGGGTCAAGGTCATCTTCAAGTGTGCGATTTCCCGGGACCGGAGGCGTCGCTGGATGGCCGTCATCGCCTTGTGCAGAAGGGCATTGCCGTCAAAACCGGCGTTGGCCTCCACCCGCAAACTGCAGTTGAGCCAACCCAGCAGCGCCTCTCCTTCGGCGTAGGTATCGTAATCCACTTCAAGGTCCCGCTGCATGGACTCCAGGGGTTGGGAAATCCGTTCGAACCATTCCTCCAGCCCTGTACCCTGGCGGGCGGAAACAGCCAGCACCCGGTCGGGGGAAAACATCTCCTGCAGCGCCTGACTGAGTCGTTCCAGGCGCTGGGAACTGAGGAGGTCGATCTTGTTGACGACGATGATGTCGGCTTCCTCCAACTGCTTGCGGTAGACATAAACCACCTTGGAGGAGAAAGACTTGCCGGGCTCGAGCTCCAGAATGCGCAGGGCCCGAACCGGGTCCACCATAACGCTGAGGGGAGCGATCCAGTAGTTGCCGCCATACATGCGGCGCAGGGGATAGTCCACCGTGGCTTTCAAATCGGTGCAGCTCCCCACCGGCTCGGCCAGGAAGACATCGGGGCGTTGCTCCCTCGACAGGCGCTCGGAGGCGCCTACCAGGGAATCGAACTTGCAGCAGAAGCAGCCGCCCGTAATCTCTTCCACGGGAAAGCCGCTGGAGCCGAGCACAGCGGTATCGACCAGTCCGTGGCTCTGGTCGTTGGTGATCAATCCCACTTGAGACCCGCGGCGTTGCAAGAGCTCGGCCAGGCGCAACACGGCCGTAGTCTTGCCGGCCCCGAGAAAACCACCGATCATGATGTAGCGGGCTTTATCCATGATCGTCCTTGTGCCCCGACTGCTCTTTCATCTTGTCGATGGTGAGATCCAGAATCTCCACGTATCCCTGCACGTCCACGCTGTTGGATTCGAGGGTGCCGCTGACGCTGTAGAGCCAGCCCTTTCCGTAGGGATCGGTGTCGACCAGGCTGATGTCCTGCTCGATCAGGGGGTTCACACTTTCGAAGACCCCGTCGACCACACAATAAAGGTCGGTCAGGGCCTTGAAGGCTTCGATCCAGCCGATGGTCTGGCCAACGCTGACCTGCTGGCCCGGCCTGGCGTCGAATTCGAATTCTACAAGATCGCCGAGCATTCGTGTGGCGAATTTGGTCATTCCCACCCGCCACAGGCCGGATTGCTGCTCGACAGTCCAGAAGTGAGAGGCGGTATAGCGTCGATCCACCGGCAGCCGCGTTGAAAACCTGGATCGCTTGTAGCGAATTTGCCGCTGCCGGTCTTGTCCCATTCGGATGGTAACCAGTGTTCCGCCTCAGACAACGCCGGCCTGACCAATCCCTACCACGGTTGACCTGTCCGGGTGCTCCGCGACTGGAATCGCTTCAATTGCTCGAATGAATCCGTTCCAGTCGGGCTGCCGGCTGAGATGGCACCAGGAAAGGCGAAGGGCTCCCTCCATGCGATCCTCGTCCAGCCCTTGAGCGCTCAACACGTGGCTGCAACTCTCGGAGGTCGAGGTGCAGGCAGACCCGTTGGAGATGGCAGCCACCTGGCTCACCGCCTCGATAGCTTCCTCCGAGCCGATTCCCGGAAGGGTCAAATTGACGATATGTGGAACCGTGCGGTCGAGGTCCCCGTTGAAAACGGGATTCAGCGGCTGCAACCTTCTCAGGACAATCTCCCGGAACCTTCGACAGGTCGCATTGCGTTCCCGATGCTCCCCCAAAGCCAGTTCGGAGGCCTTGCCGAGGCCTGCAATCAGCGGAACCGGCAGCGTCCCCGGGCGCAATCCCAGTTCCTGACCTCCCCCATGCATTAAAGGGATGAGGGGAGGCCGCTTTCCGTTCCGCCGGCGGGTCGCCAGGGCACCGATGCCCTTGGGGCCATAGACCTTGTGTCCGCTGATGCTGATCAGGTCGATGCGACGGTCGCGCAGCGACGCGATTTCCTTCCCGAAACCCTGGGCGGCATCCACGTGCAGATAGGCGGGATGGTTCTCAAGCAAACGGGCGATTTCCCGGATGGGCTGAATGACACCGGTCTCGTTGTTGACCTGCATTACCGAGACCAGAAGGGTATTCTCTCTAAGCGCTTCCAGGATAGCCCGAGGATGCACCCAGCCGCCGGGCTCCGGGGCTACCAGCGTGACTTCGAAACCCCGGCCGGAAAGGGTCCGCAGGGGCTCCAATACGGACTTGTGCTCAATCCGGGTGCTGACGAGATGAGTCCTGCCGGTCTTGGCTCCATGTTCGGCCAATCCCAGCAGAGCCAGGTTGTTGCTTTCGGTAGCGCCGCTGGTAAAGACGATCTCGCCCCGGGTGGCGCCCACCACCGCCGCCACCTGGACACGCGCCTTTTCCACGGCGCTGCGGGCTCTGGTACCGAACTCGTGATGCCGACTGCCGGCATTGCCGAATTCAACCTCCAGATAGGTCATGACCTCCCGCTGCACCCGAGGATCCAGCGGGGCAGTGGCGGCGCAATCCAGATAGACGGCCATCGTTCGATGAGGCCCCTTTCCCACAGCACCGGAAAACGGTCTCCCGGGCGTTGACGGATCGGTAATTGCCCAGAAACTTCGGATTTTATTGGATTTATGGATTGCCCGCAAGGCAAAACTGCCCGACTGAGACGGACCGTCCCAGGCGGGTTTGGATCAAGCGTCGCCGGGGCGTGGCGGGGCAACGGCCGGCTCCGCCTGAGCGACACGAACCGTCAATTTCACGCCGTCGCGCAGGGTATTGGCCGCGATACAACCACGTTCCGCAATGGTGACCAGCTTGTGAAAAAGAGCGGCATCGCCGCACTCGGCGGATACGGCCAGGTCAATGGCGGCAAACCGGGAGGGGTTCTCGGCCAAGGTGGCGGTGACGGTGGTGGACACCCCCGAAACAGCCGCCTGGCGAGCGCGGATGGCCGCCAGAAGGTTGCTGGTAAAACACCCCCCAAGGCCTACCAGAATCAGCTCGCCTCCCATGGGGCCTCGGTTGTCTCCCCCTCTTTCCAGGGGACGATCCACTGAAATTCGATGGCCTCGTACCTGGGCCGTGGAGGTCGCCGGCCCTGCCTGGTCAATACGGACCTGCACCTGTTTGGCCATGGATTGCTCCCTGTCGGACCCTGGAGTACGGGCCACCACCAGCATCATAACTCAAATTTTTGGGAGACTGTTGCCGCTGTCCGGGAGATACCCTGGCTCCTGACAGCCGCTCGGGCCGGTTGTAGCCCGTTCCGAGGAGATGCTATACTTCGCGGCGTTGCGAACCTGCTTAAATCGATCGTCATACAGGACACCCTCTCCAAAGACTCCAACATGGCTGCGAACCGAGACCTGGCCGAACAGAAGAAAATCTTTGCCGCTTATCTGAAGAAGAAAAAGCTCAAGATCACCCGCCAGCGCCAGGTCATCCTCGACAACTTTCTCAAGACCGAAGGCCACCTGAGCACGGAGGAGCTATACAACCAGGTCCGGCAAAAGGACAAGACCATCGGGTATGCCACCGTCTCGCGAACCATGAAGGCCCTGACCGACTCGGGTCTGGCAAGGGAGATCGACCTGGGAGACAGCCGCAGCCGATTCGAACCGCTCTACAAGCGCCCTCACCATCATCACATCATATGCGTGGAGTGTCCGAAGACGATCGAGTTCCTCAGCCCCGAGCTGGAGCAGCTTCAGGAACAGGTCGTCTTACGCTATCGCTTCCGGCCGGTGCGCCACCACTTCCAGGTGTTCGGAGTATGTGAGGACTGCCTGAAACATCGCCCGGCCCGGCACGAGGATTTCGACTCCGACCTGGTCTTTGCCCGCGATGCCCTCCAAATCGCCCTGCAGACCGAGAGAAACGGCGTGAATTTTTACCAGGCCTTGGCCAAGGCAGCCAAGGACCCGCGGGGGAAAAAGGCTTTTCTCGATATGGCGGCCGAAGAGGGTAAGCACCTGAGGGAGCTTGAGGGAGAGTGGGAGGCCCTGATAAAGCGGAACAAGCGGATACTGAAGGCTCCCGAATTCCTGCACTTCGACTACAACGAACTCAATCGACTTTTCCCCAGTCCCGAAGAGCTCCAGAAGCGAGGTGTGGAACGGTTGAGCCTGGAAGAGGCTCTACACCTGGCTCTCTCCATGGAGCAGGGAGCCCACAGTTTTTTCAAACGCTACGCCGAAAGATTCAACGACACCCGCGGCAAGGCCATCTTTCAGAAGTTTGCCGAGGAAGAGTTGGAGCACTGCGATCTGATTCAGCAGGAGTGCGATCGGCTGTTGGGCCCGTCCAATCCTCCCTCCCCAGCCTGAAGAACCTGAGATCGGCTCTGAAAAGACGGTGTGACCTACCCTCAAGCGGTTGGCGGTTCTTCCCGTAGCAGTGCTCAAGTCCTACCGATCACTCCCCAGCCTGAAGTGAATCCCGGCCATGAAGAGACGGGGAAGTCCCGGTCGAACGCCGGCGGGGCGGCGGGCCACGATGTAACGATTGTTGGTCACGTTCTGCAGGTTGGCAAATAGACTGGCCCGTTGTGAGAGCTCATATTCCGTCGACAGGTTGAGCACGGCGTAGGCGTCGGTGCGATCCAGCAAAGGGGCCGCTCCCTGGCCGGCCACGGTTCTCATGCTGCTCCCCCAGTGGGTGTCTAAGCCTGCATCCCACTTGTCGGTCCTGACGCCAAAGCTTGCATAAAACTGGTGACGAGGCAGATAGGGAAGCTGGTCTCCGACGACCACGTCCCCCCAAGGGCCGAAAGCACTGTCGAAGGCGTTTCGAAACTCGCCGTCGGTGACGGTATAGGCGATCTGCACGGGTAAAGAGATTCCGGACTGCGAGCTTGCAGCCGGGTCGAACGATACCGAGGCCTCCAAACCCACAACACGGGCTTCTCCGCCGTTATAGAGGTCTCCCGTTCCCTGTCCTCCGGCTGCCAGCGTGTCTGCCCCCAGGAGATTGCCGTAGTCGCTGTAAAAGGCCACCAGTTGGGTGTTGAAGCCCAGCTGACCTAGACCGAACCCGAACTCGTAGTTGACGCTGTCCTCGGCCTCGGTAAATTCGTTCGATCCGGGCCCCGGCGGCGAGAAACCCTTGTGGACGCCGCCAAAGAGCCGCACGTTTTGACTGGCATCGAAATTGACCCCCACACCAGGGATCACCACCTGCACGGCATTGGTCCTGACCCGGGTTGGATCGGTTCTGCCGGGATCGGTCTTGGAGAAGTCCGTCCGGGTCAGGTCGATATTCTCGTAGCGGATGCCGGGTATGACCGTCCAGCGGTCCCACTGGATCTCATCCTGGAAAAAGAAGGATCGCGCTTCAGCATCGCTAAGTCGATTGGACTGGCTACCGGGAGGGCCAAAGCTGGTTCGGTTCATGCGGCCGCCACTCATCTGGAAACCATCCTCATGCTGGAGTCGGGCTTCCTGATCCTCATGGTAGCGAAAGCCGAATTCAAAACGATGTTGAGCGTTTCCCAGGTGGCGGTGCAGGCCCAACACGGACTGTATGCCCTGAGAGTAATACTGGCGGTTGTTGGCTCTGACCTTCAGCATGTCAGGATCGCTGTCTGCTCCCCGGGCGATCGCCAACTCGTCGGCATAGGTTTCGGGACTCCCGAAAATTCTGGAGATGCTGTTGCCGCCAATACTCTGGAGCTTGAACCAGTTTCGGGCAAAGTTGTTGCGATAGACAACGGTGGTCACGTCCAGACCACCGGGAACGGCAACGAAATACCGGGCCTGATACTGACGATGGTTGGAGTCGAATCGGTCGATCTGAGAGGCTGCATAGCGACGGTTGGGATTGATGGCAAAGTCATCGTCGGTCAGGCCCAGATAGGTTTCTTCCGAGTCCTGTTCGGTGGAGCCCAGCTTTACCTCGAATTGCTGGAAAATCCTGGCGTCCAGAGGCGTTTGAAAGCGAAGCTTGGCCATATAATCGCCGATATAGAATCCCGTGTTCCCTCCGCCGTCCAGTTCCTTGAAGCCATCGGTTTTCACCTGGTAGCTTTCGAGCAGCCATCCGAAGTTGCCGTGAGTCCCTCCCAGGTTGAGGTGTCCCTGACCCGCCGAGTCGGACCCGAAACCGAGCTTGCCATCCAGGCTCAGCGCTTGCGGGATTTCGCTGGACACCAGGTTCAGGACACCGCCATTGGTTCTGGGGCCGTATTTGATCTGGCTGGAACCCTTTCGAACCTCCAGCGATCGCATGCGTCCCGAGGTGGGGAAGTAGTAGGCCGAGGGGGCAGCGTAAGGAGCCGGTGCAATCAGGACACCGTCCTCCATCAGGGTGATCTTGGAGCTTCGATCCACTCCCGTCCCTCGCATCCCGATGTTGGGCCGTAGCCCGTAGCCCTCCTCTTCCTGAATATTGACACCGGGGATCTGCCTCAGCATGCGATGAATATCGTCCAGCCCCTGCTTCTGCCTCTTCAACTCTGTCGGACCAATGATATGGGCTGCACCGGGGATTTCATCCACACGCTCGGGATCGCCCACCACCATGATGCGCTCGTAGATGGTCAAATTCGGATCGGGCTGCAACCTCAACTGGACCTCATCAGCCGCATCCTCCGGCAGACTCAGACTCCGGTCAGCCGTGCGATAGCCCCGGCTTGAAGCAGTGATTCGATAACTCCCCTGGCTTAAGTCGCCGAAGCGAAAACGGCCGTCCTCTCCGGTTTGGAGACTTTTTTCGGGGCTCTGATCGCCCGATGTCAATGTCACCGTAGCCCCGGACATGGGAGTTCCGGAGGGATCGAGCACCTGGCCTCGGATTCCAAAGGTGGCTGCGTAGCCCGTGGAGATTGAGGCCAGAATGATCGAGAGCGTACAGACCAATGCCCGCAGCATGAAGTTTCCTGGTTTCGGCATGAGTGGAAATTCCTTAGCGGTGGTGACGAAGGGACGGGGCGCCGGACTGTGCTCCCTGGAGAGTCGCTACCTGCAGCCGATTATTATGAAACTGAAATTCAATTGCAATATTTTTTCGGTGCGGTGGCTGTCCAGGCCAGGGGTTGGAAGGCAGAGGCCTATGTAGGAAACTTCGGGAGGGAACGGCAGCGGGTCAGGCTTGCCGGATGCAGGCGAGTCGACGGCCGAAGCGGAGGACCAGTTTCCCGTCGTCCACGGCAATGCCGTAGAGGCGGGATTCTTCCGACAGTTGATTCTCGGCAATCTTCGAAAGAGTATCGGCTGCGCCATAGACTTCAACGTTTCCATTGACTCCGAAGAAGTAAATGGAGTCGCCTGCTGCAATGGTGGAGGCCCAGCAGGGTCCCTTGAGTCGCTGGCGCCACACTTCCTCACCAGTCTTGAGATCCAGGCAGAAGGCGACCCCGGCCTTGTTGACCATGTACACGCGCGAGCGGTGCACCAGGGGAGAGCTGAAATAGGAAGTAGCCTCGGAGGCCCGCCAAGCGATCGCGGGGGTTTCAGAAACAGCCGAGCCGAACCGGATCGCCGACGTCCAGCCCTTCTTGCTGGAACCGATGATCGCTCCTCCCGGGACCGGAGTGGGTGATGCGACGGACGCCCGTTCGAACCCCTCCAGAGTCCAAAGCAGGGAACCGTCTCTGGTGTCGTAGGCTTCTACGCGGTCTCCGCCGCTGACCAGCGCCAGCTCGCGACCGTGGTGCTCCATCACCGCGGGCGTGGTCCAGGAAACCTTCTTGGGCCGGTCCGTCTTCCACACGGTCTTGCCCGTCCGCGGATCAACACAGATTAGATAGGAAGGGCCGTCGTGGGCCACCAGGGCCATCACGCCCGGCTGGCAAAGTCGAAGCGAACTGCCAACGCCATGTCGTCCCCCGAATTCACCGAACTCGTCCGTCAGCCGGCGTTCCCACCGGAGTTTTCCCTGGTGGTCGAGGGCCACCAGGTTGCCGGTTTCGAAGAATGCATAAACACCGGCAGCATCGACAATGGGGGTCGGCGCTGCCTTGCTGATATAGTCCGATTCCTTGATAGACTGCGCCGGCGCCGACCGATGGGTCCAGAGTATTCTTCCGTCGGAGATATCGAAGGCCGAGAGCAGCAGCGTTTCCTTATTAGGCCCTTCGACACCCGTCACAAAAATGTGTCGATTGAAAATGACGGGACTGGACTGACCATATCCGGGAGTTGCGATATTCCAGGAGAGATTGGCCTGATCCGACCATTCCATCGGCAGGCGCTCGTTGCCGGCAATCAAGCTGGAACCGTTTCCGCGAAACTCTTTCCAGTCGGCAAATGCAACCGCGGTCGGGGCAAGGAGTGCCCCCAGAAAAGCCCTGCGGCCAAGATGTTGGGCAAAATGATTCTCTGACATCAAAGGAAACCTCCTATCACGGCATAGTGAAACGGGCGGGGAAGTCGTGCAATCGATGATTGCCACTCATTCGGTGAACCGACTCTCGGTAGACGCGACAATTCTCCTGGCTATTCTCGGCCATGTGTCTCCGTTGGATGTCCTTGCAGTGGCGAGAACCTCGCTTAGAATGACAACCAGGGCTATTGCTCGTCAAGTTGGACCACATTTCTCAGGTCGCAACCGGCTCTTATACCCGGGTCCCGCCCCCACAGTTCGTACATTGTGCACGTTGTACACCGTTTCATGCCTGAACTTTGTCGGTTACAGTTTGTGAGAGTCCGGGACCTGCCTTGGCCGGGGTATCCAAAGATGACTGTCGCCAGGCGCGATAGCGCTTGCCCGCAACCCGATTCCACCACATCAGGAAGCCGGTGGTGATGAGAGTTCCCGGGGCAAGGCCGAGCAGGAACCAGAGTCCCTTGGACCACATCCCACCCCAGAGCCCGAAATGGATGGGGCTGAGCATAAGCGCCAGCCGCATTCCCGGAGACTGCTCACGTGAATCAAATGAGGCCAGAACCTGTCCGCTGTACTGGTCAATGTAAGCCCCGGTTCGCCCCCGAAGCGCCGGGTTGCCCGAGCGCACGCCGGCCAGGGTGAAGGCACCATTGGCCCGGGCGGGGACGGAGATGCGAGACAGTTCCGTTCCTGGTAGAAACAGCTTCGCACTTTTGCGGATGAGCAAATCAAGAGAAATTCGCGGCGCACCCTCCACAACCTGCGATTTTGGACCTCTAAAGAACTTCCTGACCTCGGCGGCATCGGCGCCGGCCACCCTCGTCAAGGCTTCCATGACAACAAAGGGAAATCCGAAATAAAAGCCGGTAAACGCCATCACTGCCAACAAGACCGCAACCGAGAAACCGGTGGCGCGGTGGAGATCGTAATTGACTCGCTTCCGGCCGGCTCCCCACTTGACTCGAATCCCCTCTCTCCACCTCTTCGCACCCGGCCACCAGATCACGATGCCGGTCGCACACATCGTGAGAAGAGCCAGCCCGAAGAAGGCATTAACCTTCATCCCGGTCCGCCCCATGAAGAGATAGAAGTGCAACTTCTCAAAGAAACCGAAAAAGCCGCTCCGGTGGGGGTACGAACCCAAAATCTCGCCGGTGTACTGGTTGTAGTGCACATAGAACCGACTCACGATCCTGCGATCCGTGTCCCGTCGTCCGATGCGGACCAGGTGGGATCGTTTTTTTTCGTTCAGGCCCCCGAACCCAAGCACAGTGTGCTCCGGAAAGCGGTCTCCGATCTTGGCGACCACGGCGTCCAGTGAGGCACGTCCCGGCTGTGGTTCAACGGTAAAGACTTTCGATTCGACCAGAGATTCAATTTCATCCTTGAAGACCAGAACGCTGCCGGAAACTCCAATGATAATGGCCCAGAGCCCAATGGTGAGGCCGGACCAGAGGTGAATCCGAAAAATCCAACCACGCCAGCGCTGTTCTCGAGGCTTATGCCAGAAACCTCTCATTGATGAGTCTTTCCCAGTTGTGGTTCGAAGGTGAACCTGAACCTAGTGCTGCAATCGGCGAGAAGAGTGTCGTTTTCCTGAACGAGGTCCGTCCCATTGAAGTCGGAAGGACAGACCTGCTCACAGTTTTTCGGTGACTACACCAAGAAGGTCGGTTTGACTCAAGAAACCCAGGATTGAATGAATGCCTTACTCAACCCCGAATTCCCAGCGGATGCCCACCCGTGCGAGGCGTCCCGGATCGGCCCGAAAGAAGGTGGGCTGGATGGACATCAATCCTGGATCCTGGCTGTCAAGCAGGTTGTCGAGCGACGTAAACAGTTCGATTCCCCGCTTGAGAGGCTTGGCCAGGTACCAGTCCCATATCTGGTAGGACTCGCCGATCGAGCTGCCGCCACGTCCGGCGATGGGCCACTTGCCGAAATAGGTCCCGCGCAAGTTGGTTCGCAATCCTCCCAACTTGTCGGTGCTGTAAAAGATTCGAAAGTTGCCGTGATGGCGGTGGCGCTGGCTCAGGAAGGCATTGGTTTCCTTGTCCCGCGCGTCCAGGTAAGTGTAGCCGGAGGACAAGAGCAGGTTTCGGGTCAACCTCAGTTCCACCCTGCTCTCGATACCTGAGGTGTAGACGTCCTGAACATTCTGGTAGTGGTAAAAGGCGCGGAACAGGCTGGGGTTGAAGACCGGATCGATCCTGAAGGATCCCAGCAGTTCCGCCATTGCGTGCGGACTGGTGGGAAAGCCAAGGTATTCGGCCTGGATCAGGTCCTTGATGTCGTTGCGGAAGAAGTTCACGGCGAACCGAAACTTGCTTGGATTGTAGTCAAAGCCGACCTGATAGGTGGTGGACTCCTCCGGCTCGAGATGGGTGTTACCGATAACCTGGTAGAAATGGGTGGGGTTCTGGAAACGGAAATAGAGTTGACCCAGGTCCGGGGCACGAAAGCCGCGCCCAACCGCTCCCCTAAGACGCAGGTTGTCGGTGACTCGAAACAGCGCACTGGCCCGCGGGACGAAATGTTTTCCGTAGCGGCTGTGGTTGTTGAAACGGCCACCCAACGTGACCGAAAGACGGTTGTGAAGGGAGATGCGATCGTTGATCCAGAGGTCGACCATCGTGATCCCTTGCCCCGCGTTGTCTCCGAGAACCCGGTTGTAACCGCGGTATTGATCCTGAGTCCACTCGACCCCTCCCTGCAGAAGCTGCCGGCTGCCAATCACCTGAGACACCGAGCTGTCAAAGCGGTAGAGGCGCTGGTTGAGGTTGGCGGTGTCATTGATTTCCCCCGGTTGGCCAAGGATATCCAAAGCCGAGCTCTCATCGTACTTGCCGTAGTAGCCACGCATACTCCATTGAGTCATCGGAGAGAGTCCGATATCCATTGTGGTGCTGTAGTTCTGAGCGCTATCATTGGTTATGGTACCCGTGGGTCCAAAAGTTCCCTGGTATCTCCCCTTCTCCCGGTTGTCGAAAGCATTGGCCATCGTCCGCAGCGAAACGTTCTCCGAGAATTTGTAGGCCAGCTTGCCGAGATAGTCGTAGCGGTGGAATCCATATCCCGTGGTTCTGATATCGTCGTCAATAAGGCTGTAGGGGTTTCGCTTGTGACGTTCCACCTCGAAGAACCCACTCCACTTGTCCTTGATGAATCCGATGTCTGTGCGGGCATCGAACCGGTTGAGGGTCCCACCGCTGGCAGTGACGCTACCCTCCAGCGCCTGGGTCGGTTCACGGGTAATCATGTTGATGACACCGCCGATGGCATCGGAACCGTAAAGAGCCGAGGAAGCTCCCTTCACGATCTCGATGCGTTCGAGGCGGCCGACCGACTGGCGATCCATGTTCAGGATGCCCCTTTTGATTCCCTTGGCGCCCACGATCGGAAGACCGTCGATCAGGATCAGCGACTGGCGGGAATCGATCCCCTGAATCTGGGTTTCGGACCGGTTGCCGGATGAGCCGCTGCGCGTGATGATACCCGGCTCTTCAGACAGGACGTCCCGAACCGTCTCGTAGCCCGTATCGTGCAGCATGGTGCTGGGGATGACATCTACCTTCGTGTTCGAGTTCTCGCTCAGTTCCTGCTCCCTGGAGCCGGAAACCACTACCACCTGGTCGGCCAGGATCTCGGGAGCCAGCTCCAGGTTGACTTCGACGTCCTGTTGGACCGTGACACTCTCCGTCGCGCTCTCGAACCCGGTTTCGGCCGCCGTGAGTTCGTAGGATCCTTGGGCGACAAGAAATCGGTACTGACCCTGCCAGTCGGTGACTTGATGGATTTCAAGCCCGGAACGGGTGTCGCGGAGAAACACATCCGTACCCACCAGCACGCCGCCCGTGGAATCGATGACCGTGCCCTCGATCAAAAACCTGTCGCTTTGGGCTTGAAGCGGCGCCCAAGTGAAAATGACTGCCATAAGAAATGTGAGTGTATTTCTACCCATGACTGCTATTGCCACCTCAGTAAGGTTGTTTCCCTTCTAAAACGACTTCTGCATTGGACAGCCGGAAGAGGATGGCCTGGGCGAGCGATGGGCGCGCCAGGTAGGATGGCGCATGGCTGGTTTGTCGGCTATAATGACCGAGCGGTAACCGGTCGCCCGGGGATGCCATCCTCTCGCGGCTGTTTCGTGGGGCAGGATTGCAGGCGGCATGCGTCCAAAGCACACGCTGCCCGCTTTTCTGCCTCATTCCTTTGAACTGGTCAGCTTCAAGTCCTCCAACAGTTCGATCTCCTCAATCAAAATGTCGAGGTTCTGCGTACGGCCCTTTCGGGTGCTGGTAATCTGTCTTCGCTTTGGCAGATAATTGCCATCCATCTCGACGTACTCGTCCGTATATGCGCTGGCGGACTTCAGGGTTCCGCTTTCCATGTCGAACAGGGTCACCAGAAAATGCCGCGGCAGGTGCCGGCCCGTCGGGGTGAACTGATTCTCCATCACGGTGATCAGCAGACGGGTGTCACCCATTTGGCGGTTAATCTCGCGAATCTGATTGTCACGGATTCTGTAACTCGACTCGTATCTGTCACCCAGATGGACCAGGCGTCCGAGGCGGTGGCTGTCGGGAGGCCCCAGCCGGAGGGACTTTTGCGGTTGGGTGCCGTCGCGTCTCCGCGGCGGCATACGGTGAAAAATCATGGACCGCAGAGTTTCCTCCACGCTCCGGTGGGCTTCTTCGGCCTCCACCTTAACCTCGACAGTGCGGGGCGGCTTGAACAGGAGAGTCCCCGTGTGCAGACTTCCATCCAAACGAACTTTCAGTTCTGCGCGAAAACCACCGAATTCAGGACTGAAGGCCTCACGGTGTTCGCGGGTCCCCTGCAACAGCGTATGACCTTTTCCTTCCCGTTCCTCGGTCGCCGTGGGCTTGGAATCTGCGATCAGAAGAACCGGCAGGGAAGCGAGGAAGATCGCTACGGCGAGAATGATCGACCATCTGTTTCTTTCTTGGTTTGGCTGCATGGAACCTCCTTCAGACTAATGACTGCTTGTCGCCCTCTCCTGGCGGTTGAGTCTCGAACTCTTGTACCCGATCGATACTGCAGTGATTGCCTGCGTCAGACACGCAAGACCGAGTATCCATGGGGGATCCACTCCAATCGCAATTCCTTCATTGAGGACACCCGTCAAAACAGGAACAACCATGAGAGAAGCGCAGCCAGCACGGCCAGCGACGACACCATCAGGCTTCCTGACAACCATTTTGCTTGGGAATCAACCGCTTTCATGGCCTGTTTGGCGTACACGGGATTGGTCCGACAGTGATCGGTTCACTGGAGTGCAGCTTAGCGCAACCCGATTTTCCGGCATGTTTCGATTCGGCTCAGGTTGGAGTAGCGCCGCAACCGCCGTTCTTATCAATCACATTCTGTTCCCGATATAGTTCATAATTGGCAGCGCTCTCATTCACCAGGCTCACCAGCTCCAGGTAGGATTGTTCGGCAAGGGCCACATTGAAAGGACCTACCTGCAGGTGGTAGCAACCACATTCGCACTGGTAAATCGCCCCGAACTTTTCTTTCTTGGCCAGAAATACTCTAGGTTTGTCCATGACCCCTCCGGGTCTCATCAACCTCGTCTCACTCATCTGAAAAGTACTGCAAATGATATTCACTTTCAGTAAAGCGCGAGCATACGACCAATGGGTGGGGATGTCAATACTATTTTGAAAATGATATGCATTTTCATTTGATTCGAGGTTCACTCCGCCACTCTCTTGTTCATGTTGTGCCTGCATCTGAGGCGGGGGGCGGTAAACGGAAGGAAGAAGTACGAGGTTACCGACTAATCAAGTGGATCGAAAATCGGTTGTTTGGATGCCCGAGCAAAGCTGCTTTTTCCATGGTCCCAACAGGTGAACCCCCGTCTCGGATTGCACAGCGCCGCCGACCGTAGCTGACAAAGCCTGTCCCCAAACACGTCGGCGTGTGAGTGCATACCACCCGCTGCGACACGAGTTCGATTGTTTCAGTCGAAAGGGGAAAGCCGAGAAGACGCCGCTGGCATGCGGGTCGGTGGGCTGAGAGTCGTGCCGGAACGGTGTACTGACGTGAGGTCGGACATATTGGTTCCATCCCCTTTCAGGGCACGCCCCAGGAACCCCACCGCCCGCGCAATGGCGCCCGTCAGACTGAACAGCACATGTCCTCCACCCTCGTAGATGAAGGCCTCGAACTCGGGAGGCTCGCGGCCCAAGGCCTCCATGGCACGGATCATCGAGTACGCCTGGGTGACGGCGACGGTCTCGTCGGAATCGCCATGGTGTAGCTGGACGGCCGGCAGGCCTTCGGCGAACAGGGCGGAGGAGCGGCGCACCAGCTCCAGGCGCAATTGAGCCATATCGATCTCGCCTCTCATGTAGGGCTGAACAAAGGTGGAGTCCATGAAGGCCACGCCCGTGAGCTTACGCGGACGCCCCAGGGCCGCCTCGCGCACGATTTGCCGCACCCAGTCGTCGAAGAAGTCGGTGGGACCGAAGAAGGCGACGATGTTCTCGATGCGCTCGTCGCGGATGCCGGCCAGCATGGCGACACCCGCTCCACGACTTGCGCCGATGATGCTCACACCTTCCGTCTTCGCCTGCGGAGTCAGCTCCAGAGCCACGCTCAGGAGCGCCAGGGCGTCGTCCACATCGTAGTCCCAGTGACTGCCGGGGCCGGTCGAAATCCACTCGCGATCGCCAAACTCAAGCCGTTCGCTGCGAAAAGAGGGAATTACGTAGACGAAGCGGTCCCGCAACTCGCCCAGGAAGTACCCGATGACATCGACATCGCCCACGTCGACACCGCTGTCGCCGCCGTGCAGGTACATTAGGACGGGCAGGGTGCCGGGTGCCGCGGAGTCGGGCGCAAGGATCGCTCCGTAGTGGCGCGCCTCCCCCACCTGGTGCGAAACCACGCGCAGGGTCGCCGGGGTGTCGTCCAGGGGATACGCCTCCGTGAATTCGACCGACACGTCAACCGGAGAAATGTCGCGCACGGCCCAGTCTGCGCGAACCGCCTCGATCTCCGCAGCGGTCGGCTCGGCAAAAATGTTGTCGAGCTCGGCCTCCAGGTCGATCGCGTCGACGTTGACAGCCGTGACAGCCAGGTCTGCGGCGATCATGAGCGTCTGGATGCCAGCCTCGGACCCCATGCTCCACTCCACCGCGACCTCGCCGTTCCGGTCCGTGGCCGCGGTCGAGGGATCTACCCGGCCGCTTCCCAGCGCTGGCAAGAAGTTCACGGTCACTCCGGAAACAGACTGCCCTGAGGTGTCGAGAACGCGAACGACTAGGGGCAAATCGAGGGTGCGCCCGGTGAACGCGCGTTGCCCCCCGCCGGCTACAACGCGGATCGCGGCCGCCGACTCTCCGAATACCGGATCGACCGGGACGTTGACCGGGTCACATCCCGTCAGGGTGGGCTGTCGGCCCGTTCCCGTCACCGTGATGGGGCAGGTCACCGCACTGGTGGACACCCCCGCCACCACCGGTGGGAAGGGATGGCCACCGTCGGAGGAGCCTTCGTCCGGGACCCGAATCGTCGGTAGTGCCGAGAGTGAAGGGATCCGCTTCCCGAACTGCAGCCCGAGCGGAGCGAAGGGAGAATCGTCCTCGCTTCTCAGGAACAGGAGCCCACGAAACTTCCCCAGAAACCCCGCATCGACTCCTTCCACGGCGAACCATTCCGGGAGCGTGCGCGCCTCCTGGTGGAAATCCCCCCAGAGGAGGAACCCACCGTTCAAGGGGTCGCTCCCCTCCTCGTCGCGTATGCGAAGCTCGAGGCGGGAAGCGGCCTCCGGCATGAGCACTGCGAATCCAGCGCCCACGCTCGTCGATTCCTCCACCAACAGAGCGAATTCGGTTCCCAGGTGAACGGGCTCGACGCCGACTTCGATTCCCGATTGGGCATGCCGATAGGTCAACAGCCCACTGACTTTGGGCGACTCGCTCTCGACCTGGATCCACCCTTGCCGAATGGCTCCTGAACCGGAGCTTTTCAGGACGTGACTGCCCAGCGACGGAATCTCCAAGGTTATATCGGAATCGAACAGATCCGGGACCGGCTGTGCGTTCGGATCGTAGACTGCCACCCGCACTTCGGCGGCGGCTCCCGGGTCGACGTTGCTGAGGACCAACTGCACCGACCATCCGCCTCCATCCACGTAATCCGGGAAGTACAGAATGGTCGTTCCCTGTTCCTGCGCTTGTCCGGCGATCGAGTCGTCCGCCGGGCGGCGGAGGTTCTCTGGCGGGGGGCCGCCAGTCAGCGCCGGCGACAGGGCGAAGAAGAGGCACAGGGCAAGAAACGAACTCAAGAATGAGCTAAGCAGAGGACTGATCATGAAGACTCCCGATCGAGCCTGCACCGAATGGGTACGGCGTGTCCTGAGGCCTGCGGCGGCGGATTCTCGAACCATTCCGCCCCTGTTTCCCAGAGTCTGGGACTTTGGACCTCAAGCGGACGGCGGGAACGCGGCCCTGCTTCCGGACCTCGAACAGGGTCCCGTATGTCCGGTGGGGCTTGCGGCTCCGATATTGAAATGCCCCCCCGCCGGAACCCAACCGCAAGGCTCAATCAGGAGACCGATTGTCGGGATGGCAATGATTCGGAACCGTACGCCCCTGTGAGTGAATTTCGGATTGAGCCCGCGGCCGACGATTATAATTTTCTGGATTTGTTGCCGGGTTGGACACCACGGATGGTAATATCGGTGAGAGCCGTTTGGGGGCAACTCTTTGCTGTAACTACCTTTGTATCCCTGCTTATGCCCCCGGTTGCCCCTGGCTGTCAAGAGACGCTTTTGAAATCGTCCAGACAGGTGACCATTGCACAATACTGATTGACAGCGACTACTTGATGGTGCTCTCAGGAATTCTCTGGGGAAAAATCTGGTAGCGCTAACGGGGATCGAACCCGTACTCTCTGCCTTGAGAGGGCAGCGTGTTAACCAATTACACCATAGCGCCACGCAGAGTTTTCTTTTACCACAGCCTCCACGCCATTTCAATGAATTCAGCCTGTCCTCCCCCGATCGGGGAGACAGCCGCGGGACGGAATAGTGACGACCCCAATCGGAAAAGCCGGTCCCTCCTCCACCGGACCGGCTGAGGCCATCATGGATAGAGCTGCCCTGGCCACTTCGGTCACGGCCGTGCCGGCTTCACGCATTCGCGAGATCGCCGACATTGCTTTTTCAATGGAGGGAGTACTGAAGCTCTATTTCGGTGAGTCGGACCAACCCACCCCCGACTACATCAAGGAGGCCGCAACCCGAGCGCTGGCGGAGGGATTCACCTTCTACACCGAAAATGCCGGACTGCCCAGCCTGCGAAAGGCACTGGCGGAAAAGTACCGGGAACTGCACCAGGTGGACCTGGACCCGGGCTCGGAGATTGTCATTACCAGCTCGGGAGTGCAGGCGCTCAATGTCGGCATTCGCTGTGCCCTGGACCCGGGGGACGAAGCCCTGCTGCTGACTCCGGCCTGGCCCAACGGTTCGGCCATTGTCCAGATGTTCAACGCCATACCCAGGCAAGTGCCGATGGTTTTAAAGGACTCCCGTTACGAGATCGACTTTGATCGGCTGCGGTCCTGCCTGAATCCGCGTACCCGGCTACTCCTCTATACCTCGCCTTCCAACCCGCTGGGGTGGGTGGCCTCCCGGCAGGACCAGGAGGCCCTGCTGGAGTTCTGCCGCCGTCACCGTCTCTGGCTCCTGGCCGACGAAGTCTACGAACGCCTCTATTACGGCGGCAACGTAGCCCCGTCCATTTTGCGCCTGTGTGACCGGGACGACGCCGTCGTCGTGGTGCAGTCTTTCTCCAAGACCTACTGCATGACCGGGTGGCGCCTGGGTTGGCTGGTGACCCGCCGGGATGCGGCCCGAAAGGCCACCGAACTGAACGAGTTCGTGGTCTCCCATGCTCCGGCCATGGCCCAGAAGGCGGGAGAAGTGGCTCTCCGGGACGGGGAATCGGAGTTGGATTCGATGCGAGAGCGGTTGCGGGACAACCTGGATTTTTGCCGGCTGGCTCTCGATGCCATGCCGGGCGTCACGCTTCCCGAACCGCTGGGAGCCTTTTATCTGTTTCCCCGAATCGAGGGGTTGTCGGACTCTTTCGACTTCTGCCGCAGGTTTCTGCTTGGAAAGCAAGTCGGATTTGCTCCCGGTGTGGCCTTCGGGGCCGGCGGGGAAGGATCGGTACGACTATGCTACGCGGCCGACCGGGACATCCTTCGGGAGGCCTTGGTGAGGTTTAAGACCTTTTTGGCGGAGGGCGGAGTTGCGGGGGCATCCTGAACCCGTCCAAGGGGCCCCGGGCCTCTTGTCAGGGCCGCAACCCCCTACCAGCGGTCAGGAACTCATGCAATCGAAAATTCGAGTCGGTATCGTAGGGGCGCAGTTCGCGGCCCGCTTTCACCTGGCCTGCTATCGGCAGGTGTTCGGCGTCCCGCTGGAGGTCGTGGGAGTCGTGTCCCGGTCCCGAAAAAGCGCCGAGGCTTTTGCCGGCGCCCACGGGCTCAACGCCTTCGACTCCCTGCAGAGCCTGTTGAGTGCGGCGGACGTGGTCGATGTCTGCGCGCCTGCCTATGTGCACGAAGCCGTGGCCGTGGAGGCCTTCAAATTCAACAAGCACGTCATCGTGGAAAAGCCGCTCACCGGCTACTTCGGGGCCGGACAGGACCCTTTCGATGCCCGCAGTTTTCCCAAGGAAACAATGATGCAGGAGGCCCTGGCAAGCTCGAGGCGGATGCGGGAGGCGGCCTCCCGATCGGGACGTCAGCTCATGTACGCGGAAAATTGGGTCTACGCACCCTCCGTTCAAAAAGAGCGGGAAATTTTGCACTCCACCAAGGGCCAGATCCTGTGGATGATGGGGGAGGAGTCCCACAGCGGATCGCACTCCGAAGCTTACGGGCACTGGTCCCGGGCCGGTGGAGGCTCCATCGTGGGCAAGGGGTGCCACCCGCTGACGGCGGCGCTCTATCTGAAGCGGGAGGAAGGTTTGGCCAGGCTGGGCCGACCCTTGCGCCCGCGCTCGGTCAGCGCCCGGGTCCACGAGATCACCCGCCTGGACACCTATCGGGATGCCGGACAGCTACGGACCGATTACCAGGATGTCGAGGACTACGGCCAGATGCATGTGGTCTTCGAGGACGGCATGGTGGCCGACATCTTCTCCAGCGAGATCGTCATGGGCGGGGTGCACAACTGGCTGGAAGTCATGGCCAACAACCATCGGACCCGTTGCAACATCAATCCGACCGATTCCGTAACCACCTACAATCCGCGGGAGGACCAGCTCCGGGATGTCTATATCGTGGAGAAAATAGGGACCAAGCAGGGTTGGAGCCGCCCGGCGCCGGACGAGGACTGGATGAGCGGCTATCCCCAAGAGTTGCAGGACTTCATGGAGTGCATCTTTACCGGGCGGGAACCGCAATCCGGTGGGGAGTTGGCTGAAGACACCCTGGCCGTGATGTACGCCTCCTACCTTTCGGCCGAGAGGCGCGGTCAGGAGGTCGAAGTACCCCTGGGTTGACCCGCCGTGACGGACCGCCCTTGTGCCTGGAACGGTGTGGCGCTGCATTGGTCATGGTAATGGACGGCGTCGGGTTCGCAGCCCGGCCCAGGAAGGGTAACCGTTGAACCCCGATCCATCTTCAATACCCCCGACGACGGCCTCTGCCCCCACCAAGCATACGCCCTTTTTCTTTCAGGGAATCGACTGGCGCACGGCGGCCCGCTACGCAGCTATCCTGGGTCTGCTGTCCAGCTTCAGCCAATGCCTTTCGGACCTGAACCTCCAGAAGAGCCAGGCGTGGCCCTGGTGGGAATTCCTGAGACTGTTCTGGCTCTATGCTCCCTGTGCCTTTATGGGGGCGGTCTTCGCCCTGAAGACCGGCCTGGAACCCTTCCTGGCCAACCGTCCCTCGGCCTGGCTCGGCAAGGGCCGGCAATTGATGATTTTCGGCGTAATTCCCGGAGTGGCCATCGCCCTTTCCTTTCACCGCATGTTCGCTCCCTTTCGCTTCAGTCCACGGATCCCGGCCTATTTGCGGGAGATGGACAGTTTCTATGACAGCTTTGTGCTTTCGCTGCGGGCTGCGGTGACGGAAGAAGTGGTCTTTCGCTTCTTCCTGTTGGCTGCCTTCTACTATATATTGACCCGAATGCTCCAGCCCCTGAGAGATCGGGGATGGACCCGCCTGGATTGGCTGGCGGTCCTGGGCTCGATTCTTCTGTCCGCCTGGCTGTTCGGCCTGATCCACGGCAGCTTCGGCTTCACCACGGCCTTTCTGGCGGGTGTCGTGTTCGGAGGCATCTTCTGGCGAGCGGGATTCGAATCCGCCCTGATCTCCCATTTTGTGGCCGACTTCATTTTTTTCAATCTCACCTACGTAGGCGAGTAACGCAGGGTCTCCTCAGGGGATCTTGCTGTCCACCATTAGCGCCTCATGCGGGATCCCAATATTCGAATCGAAGAGCTGACTTCGCCGGAGGACCTGCGTCAATGTGTCGAGATGCAGCGCGCCACCTGGGGCTGGAAGGACGAAGACCTGCTGCCCTTGAGAACGCTTTTGCTCCTCAACAAGATCGGAGGACTGGTTCTGGGAGCATTGGATCGTAACCAGCTGGTGATTGGATTCATCAACGCTTTCCCCGGTTTCCGGGAAGGGGAGGTTTATCTGCACTCACAGATGCTGGCGGTGCGGCAGGACTTCCGCCGGAAAGGCATCGGCAAGGCGCTCAAGCTGGCCCAGCGGGAGGAGGCCATTCGCCGGGGCTTCCAGCGCATCGAATGGACCTTCGATCCGTTCGAAATTCACAACGCTCATTTCAATCTGGAAGGTCTGGGAGTCATTTGCCGGCGGTACGTTGCCGACGCCTATGGCCCCAGCACCAGCTCTCTGCACGGCCGACTGCCCACCGATCGCCTGGTGGCCGAATGGCACCTCGCCAGCCAACGGGTTTGCTCCCGGGTCGAGAGCCGGGTGCACCGGGCAGAGAACCGGCTTCCGGCGACATCGTCGGTCGTGCATCTTCCAGCCGACATCGCTGATATCCGGGTTCGGGATCCTGACCGGGCAGCGGCCATTCAGCGGGATTTCAAACGACAGGCTACCGATCTGTTTGGCAAGGGCTATTGCGTCGCCGGCTTTGAATCAGCCTCTCCTCCCGGTGAGGTCAGCTATCATCTGGTCCCATTCCATACTCAGGTGCTGGCCTCATGATTCTCTCCTCCAGCTGGGTAATACCGGTCAGCTCTCCTCCCATTTGCGAGGGATCGGTTGTCCTGGATGGTGAGCGGATTCAGGATCTCGGTCCGACTGCCGAGATGCTCAGGAGCTACCCCGGCCAGGAAGTACGTGACTTCAGGGGCGCGGCGTTGCTGCCGGGCCTGGTCAACGTGCACTCCCACCTGGAGCTGACGATCCTGCGGGGTTACCTGGAGGATCTTGCCTTTTGGGACTGGATCCAGCGTCTCACTCGGACCAAGTACGAGTTGCTGACCCGAGAAGATCTCAGAATCTCGGCCCAGGCGGGTGTCTGCGAAGCCATTCGGTCCGGCGTCACCACCCTGGGAGACGCCATGGATCTGGGCACCAGCCTGGACGCTCTCTCCGCCAGCGGCTTGCGTGGAGTCCTTTACCAGGAGGTTTTTTCTCCCCGGCCGGAGGAAGCCAAGCAGCGCCTGGCGGAGCTCGAAGCAAAGCTGGCGAATCTGGAGGAACGGATCGGATCCGCGACTGCCGGGCGCAATGGCCCTGGCGGAGACCGTTCCGCCAGGATCAATCTGGGAGTTTCCCCCCATGCTCCCTACAGCGTGAGCGGAACTCTGTTTCGGAGAGTCCAACAGTGGGCAGCCTCCAGAGGCTTGCCGGTGTGCATTCATGTGGCCGAGTCCGAGGACGAAAGCCTCCTGATAGAGGAGGGGAGGGGACCGATGGCGGAAACCCTGCGCTCAAGGGGGATCCAGTGGTCGTCTCCGGAGTGCAGCCCGGTTCAGTACCTGCACCGTCTGGAGGTACTTTCCCCCGGAACCCTGCTGGTGCACTGTGTCCGACTGCGAGCCGCGGACTTCCCTATCCTGAAGCAGAGTGGAGTCGCGGTAGCCCACTGTCCCAAGTCCAATTGGAAATTGGGCCACGGATGGATGGACCTGGAGCAGGTCTTCCACGCCGGAATCCCGTTGGGATTGGGAAGCGACAGCGTGGCCAGCAACAACAGCATGGATCTGTTTGAAGAGATGCGCTTCAGTCTGTTCAATCCCTCCTGGTTTGGCCGGAGGGACGGGCCATTGGACGCCGGCGGCACCGGGGAGGTCTTTGCGGCCGAGACGGCACTGCACTTGGCAACTCTGGGGGGAGCCCGGGCCCTGGGTTTGTCCGGATCGACCGGGTCGCTGGAGACCGGCAAGCAAGCCGACCTGATCGCGGTGGATCTGAACGGAATTCATACCATGCCGGTGTATTCTCCCGTGACCGCAATCGTCCATTCTGCCAGATCTTCAGATGTGATCCTGACCATGGTGGGGGGAGAGGTGTTGTTTGAGAAGGGGACTGTGACAACCCTGGACGAGGCTGATTTGAAGAAGCATGTTGGAAGGATTCTGCAAAAAATGACGCCGGCCGGTCCGGCCTGAGAGCAACCCCTAGGGAAGGCGGCCGCCGGGTGCCCGGCGTTGGCTGTCCCGAGGAGACGCTCAAGACCGGATTGGTAGTTCGAAAAAAGTCCAGCGGCTGCGGTCGAGCTGTGGAAAAATTTAACAACCCCTTTGTAACCATTGGTTTATACCAATCACTCTTGAGTAATACTCCAAAAATTTGGGCTAAACTTCAACAAGAAAAAGACCTAAAAAAATTGGGTTAAATTCGTATTGCCTAAATGTCAATTTCGGAATATAGTGGCGCAGTTTTTCGCCTGCATTGCCGACCAGAGGCGGATATTCCAGGCCTCCAAACAATGCGCCTCCAGGTGCTGCAGACAGGCATTCCCATCCCTGCCCAGCGTGCCGGTTAGCAGTGGGGGTTCAGCCCCTCCGGAAAGGAACCAGCATGGAGAATTCGAAGTCGATGAGCGATCCCTGCTCGCAGCAGGATGCCGGAACAGCCGGCGCCCATCATACGCAGTTGCGTGACGCCATTATCAATCGCTTGGAACAGATTTCCGAACGCAGTCAGGAACAGGTCCTGGAGTACATCCAGGAACTGATAGACAAGGAAGAGCGACAGTTGGAATTCAGTCGCCGCCAGGGCAGACTCTATAGCTGGCCATTAGACGATGCCAGGGCTTAACCCGTGTTCTCACCGGGCACAGCATGGCCCGCGGAGCCCTGAACAACCGGCTCGAGCCGAACACTCCCCTCTTCGGTCTTTCCCCCAAGTATCCGGGCACCTTGCCCGATTTCAAGCTCCTCCGACTTCTCTCGTCTAATGTACTGGTCCAACCGTCAATGCCGCTGTTTGTTGGGGTCCTGCCTGGTCCTGTTGCTGCTCCTTGCCGGATGCGGGAAGAGACGGCTCCTGATCCCAGTTCCCGGATCTCCGGATCTAAGGGTGGAGCGTTCTGAAATCTACGGGATTGCTTCCTGGTACGGTGACCCCTTCCACGGGGAAAGGACCAGCAACGGGGAAGTCTACGACATGAATGCCATGACGGCGGCTCACCGGACCTTGCCCTTCCAGACCGTGGTTCGGGTGCACAATCTGGACAACGGCAAAAAGGTTCAGGTCCGCGTCAACGATCGCGGGCCCTTTGTCAAGGGCCGCATTGTCGATCTATCCCGGGCCGCTGCCCGAGAGATCGACATGGTCGGACCCGGAACGGCCAGAGTCCGCCTCGAAATCCTGAGAATCGAGGCTGTCAACGAGAGTTTGGCCATTCAAGTGGGTTCATTCATCCAAGGGTCCCGGGCTCACGCACTCAAGAAGAAATTGGAAAAGGACTACGACCCAGTGACTGTCAGCCTCTTCCGAACGTCCCGGGGAATGTTCCACAGGGTTCTGGCAGGCGACTTTCCGAGCCGGAGAAAAGCGAGAAAAGCGCTGGAAGAGCTCCGGTCCAAAGGCTTGGAAGGGTTCGTGACGCGACGGGACTAGCGGGCAGGTTGGCTTACTGCAGGATTTTGAAGGGCCGACTGTCCCTGCTCAGGAGGTCGTCCACCTGTTCGGCGGCATGATAGGAACTTCGCACCAGGGGCCCCGATTCCACGTGGGGAATTCCAAGCGCCTCCCCTTTCCTCTTGAGTTCGCGGAATTCCTCCGGTCGATAGTATTTCAACAGCGGCAGATGCTTCTTTGAAGGCCTCAGGTACTGCCCGATGGTCAGGATGTCCACGCCGGCCGAGCGCATGTCCTCCATGCCCTGCTCGATTTCGCAGAGTTCTTCCCCCAGACCCAACATGAATCCGGCCTTGGTCTTGATGGCCGGATCCCTCTCCTTGACATATTTCAGCAATTCCAACGAGTGGCCATAGGAGCCGCGGGGCTTCACCCTGGCAAACAGCCGGGGCACGGTATCCAGGTTGTGGGCCAGCACGTCCGGCCTAGCCTCGATGACCCGGTCGAGGTTGGCGGTGGTCTTTCTGAAGTCCGGGATCAGGACCTCCACCTTGGTGGTCGGACTGGTCTTTCGAATGTCGAGAATAGTCCGGGCAAAAACCTGCGACCCTTCATCTTCCAGGTCGTCCCGATCCACCGAGGTGATCACGGCGTGTCTGAGGTGGAGAGTGCGAACGGCCTCGGCTACTCGCAAGGGCTCGGCCAGGTCGTAGCCCACGGGTCTGCCGGTCTGGACCGCGCAGAAGCCGCAGCGTCGGGTGCAGATATTTCCCAGAATCATGAAGGTGGCGGTGCCGGCTTCCCAACACTCTCCGATATTGGGACAGTGCGCACTCTCGCAAACGGTATGAAGGGAGTGAGAGCGCACCAGCTTCTTGAGGCTGTGGTAGTTCTCTCCAGCGGGGAAACGAACTTTGAGCCAGGGCGGGTGTCTGGGGAAGCGAGTCTGAGCCTGTTCCATTGCGTGCGTCCCAATTGATTCCAATGGGTTCATTGGAATTATTGGGCAAGCAGGACACTATTGCAAGCTCCACTCCCCGCCAGCCAGGCGGATCATGCGAGGAAGAAACTGCCGATGGTTGTTGAAGACGAACCACGAATTGACACAAAGACCGACGGACCTCCTTTGCTGCGACGACGTCAGTGGATGAAGCCCACCCGGGAGCGCCTGCTCCCATAACTCCTGCTCCTCCAGGAGGCATGCGCCGGCTTGCCGGGCCGCAGCCCGGCCGATGCGGCACAGCTGTCACGCTTGGTGGCCCTTCGTCGTCCTTCGTGTCCCTTCGTGGACCGCTCTTTCTTGTTTGACTCAGGCGCGGTCAGTTGTAACAACTCCTCGATCAACAACCACAAATCCAAAATCTACAATCACTTATTCCTCAATCGTCACGATCCGCTTGAGGTCCGATTGACAGTTTCGCTCGGAAGGTGCTATATCTCGGACACTTGCCAGGCGCGGCCACAGCACACCGACCCTCTGGGCGACAAGGTTTGCCTGGGTGGCGAAATTGGTAGACGCAAAGGACTTAAAATCCTTCGGAGGTTTTCCTCCATACCGGTTCGACTCCGGTCCCGGGCACCATTTGTCCCATAGCATCGGTGGAGGGTGGCAAGGACCCTGCCGAGTTCCTGAATCATTGCCATGAAACGCGCGACAGAAAAAATCATCCTCTTAGCCCTGCTGGTGGCGGTTGGAGGATTGATCTACACCGCCTGGCAGTGGAGCGACGCCTCCCGGTCGGAAAGCTGTGGCGTTTGCGAGCGCCATCTGCATGCCGGCAGCCAGGTGGTTGCACTGCAGCAGGGGCGGAAGGAAGCGTTCTGTTGCCCCAGCTGCGCCGTTACCCTCGGCAGTCAGGCAGGACTGGCGGTCACCGTGGTCGAGCTCACCGACTTCGAGACCGGGTCCAGGATTGCTCCCGATGAAGCCTACGTGGTGCAGGGAAGCGACATCAATCTCTGCCAGCAACATCCCATGCTCACGGACTCACAAAAACAACCGGCCTCCATGCAATTCGACAGGTGCTCCCCCAGCGTCTTGGCATTCTCCAGCCAGCAGGCCGCCGAAACCTTCCGGCGGGAACATGGGGGCAGGCTGCTCCCCTTTAGCGCGCTGCCGCTGAATTGACCCCTTCAGAACTGCTGGTTTCGGCCCCGGTGGAAACCACCTGACCACGATCTGTCTCAGGACTCTTCATCGGGGTCATGCAGAGCCGTGAACTTTTCCCCCCTGGGCAGTCCCCGGCTTTTCCACATGGAATAGATCAGGGGTAGCACCAGCAGTACCACCAGGCCCGAAGTCATCACCCCGCCTACCAGGGGAGCCGCGATCCGCTTCATCATCTCGGCCCCGGCTTCCTGGCTCCACATGATCGGCATCAGCCCGATCACATCGGTGGCAATGGTCATCAGGATTGGCCGCAGCCGTTGCGTGGAACCGTTACCGATGGCCTGCAGGAGGCCGTTGCGATCCCGCCGGGGGGCGTCCAGTCGAAATTTCCGGTAGGCGCCTCTCAAGTAGAGCAGCAGGACCAGGGCCGTTTCCGCATAGAGCCCGGCCAGCGCAATGATCCCCACCCAGACAGCCACGCTCAGCTGGTAGTCCAGGAGGTAAAGCAGCCAGATGGCCCCGGTCAAGGCCAGCGGAGCTCCCAGCAAAACCATTCCGGTCTCCACCAGCGAACGGGTGTTGATATAGATCATGACAAAGATAAGGATCAGTGTGAGCGGAACGACCAGCAACAGTCGCCGCCGGGCCCGCTGCATGGACTCGAACTGCCCGCTCCAGGCGATGGTGTATCCCGGAGGCACTCGGACCGCTTGATTGACCCGCTGCCTGGCCTGCTCCACGTAGCCGCCGATGTCGACGTTTCGGATATCCACGTAGACCCAGGCATTGGGCTTGCCGTTTTCGCTCTTGATTCCCGAGGGGCCGCTCACGTAGCGGAATTTGCCCAGCTGTCCCAGGGGCACCGTTCGGCCGTTGGGCGCAGAAACAAGAGTGGCGCTCAAGGCGGGCAAGTTGTGCCGTAGCTCGCGGCTGTAGCGCAGATTGATCGGGTAACGTTCCAAACCCTCGACCGTCGTGGTGATATTCATGCCGCCGATGGCGGACTGGATGACCTCCTGTACGTCATCCACCTGAAGACCGTAGACCGCCAGGGCATTGCGGTCGATCCGGAAGTCCAGGTAGTTGCCTCCCATCACTCGCTCGGCATAAACGCTGGTCGTTCCCGGCACTCGACGAACGATCTGCTCCACCTCCTTGCCGAGGCGTTCCAACTCCCGCAAGTCGGGACCGGAAATCTTGACTCCCACCGGCGTCTTGATGCCGGTGGAGAGCATATCGATGCGGGTCTTGATCGGCATGGTCCAGGCATTGGTGAGCCCAGGCACCTGAATGGCCGCATCCATGGCTTCTATGAGCTTGTCCGGGGTCATGCCTTCCCTCCATTGGCTCTCGGGCTTGAGCATGATGGTGGTCTCGATCATGGAGAGCGGCGCTGGGTCGGTTGCGGTATCGGCTCGGCCCACCTTGCCGAACACCCGGTCGACCTCGGGGAAGCTCTTGATGATCCTGTCGGTCTGCTGCAGGACCTCGCGCGCCTTGGTGATGGAGATGCCGGGCAGGGTGGTGGGCATGTAGAGGAGGTCACCTTCCCAGAGCGGCGGCATGAATTCGGAGCCCAGTTGAGCGAACGGCTGCAGGCTTACCACCATCAGCAGCAACGCCAACACCAACACCAGCCACTTGAAACGAAAGGCGAAGCCGAGCAGCGGGCGATAAAGCGCAGTCGTCCAGCGCTGAAGAAGATTCTTTTTCTCGGGCCGGAGGCTGCCGCCGATGCAAAATCCCACCAGCACCGGGACCAAGGTCACGGTCAGAAGCGCCGCCGCGGCCATGGCGTAGGTCTTGGTAAAGGCCAGCGGCTTGAAAAGCCGCCCTTCCTGCTCCTCCAGGGTAAAGACTGGCAGAAATGAAACGGTAATGATCAGCAGTGAAAAAAACAGCGACGGACCCACTTCCTTGCAGGCATCGCCGACAATTTGCCAGTGAGGATCCTTTCCGGCCCGTTCCCGCAATCGTCCGTGAACGGCGTCGGCCAGCACGATTCCCGAATCGACCATGGTTCCGATGGCTACGGCAATTCCCCCCAGGGACATGATGTTGACTGTCAGACCCTGAAGGTTGAGGACGATGAAGGCCATCAGGATTCCCACCGGCAGGGTGGCGACGATCACCAGAGCGCTGCGGACATGGGCAAGAAAGACCAGCGTCACCAGACCCACGATCATCAACTGCCTGGTGAGGCTCCTGGCCAAGCCGGAAACGGATCTTTCGATCAGGGCCGAGCGGTCGTAGGCCACCTCGATCTCGACGCCTTCAGGAAGGCCCGGCCTTACCTGTTCGAGCTTGGCCTTGACGTCCTGAACCACCTGGTAGGCATCCGCGCCGTACCGCACTACCACGATGCCGCCCACTGTTTCGCCCTCGCCGTTCCAGTCGGCTAGTCCCCGGCGCATTTCGGGACCCATCGACACCCTGGCCAGGTCGCCCAGCAGGATGGGGGCTCCATTGCTGCCTACCCCCAGCACGATCCTGCGGATATC
>JAPPDF010000074.1 GCA_028875575.1 Acidobacteriota bacterium | reverse complement strand
CAACCCTATTTCTGAGACAGAACACTAGTTGAACGATCTCCGCCGTCGGGCAGGCTGGTCGTCGATGAAGGTCTGAGGTCTCTTTTTTTCCGAAGCGAAATAGCCCTTGTCCTCGTTGCGATCGATCTTGCGCAAGGCGTGAAGCCCGTCCAGGATGAACTCGCAGCCTGAAACCAGGAATGCCGGGTCTTTACGTCCTCTCCGGCGCGGTTCCAGGGAGGCTGTCTTTTCCACCAGTCCCTGAATCTGGTTCAATTGCTCAAAGGCTTCGCTCGTCGAGGCGCTGTCGGAAAGTTTCAGGGCTCCTCCCAGATCGAACCAGTCCACGATGTGCTTGAGGTTCGCCGGGTCGTAGTAGCGGGAAAAAACCTTTCCCACGGCGCCGCGAATCAGGATCTGGGCGACCTTCTCGGCCCCCTGTAACTCTCCCTCGTATTCCAGTTCCAGCTTGCCGGTCATGGAGGGCAGGGCGGCGTAGACGTCGCTGATGCGAGGCACCACCTTCTTCTCTCCGCTGGCGATGCACCGGCGTTCGGCATTGGAGACCACGTTCTCCAGGACGGTGATGGGTAGCCGCTGGCTCACTCCGGAGCGCTTGTCCACCTTCTTGTCCCGGCGAGCCATGAAAGCGATGGTCTCGACCACCTCCTGGATAAAACGGGGAATCCGCAGTCGGTTTGCACTCCCCGGCCGGTTCAGCCAGGCTTCCTGCTCGGTGATCCGGATGCCCTCCTTGAGGGCGACCGGATAGTGTGTTCTCACTTCAGCTCCGATGCGGTCCTTCAAGGGGGTAATGATTTTTCCGCGGGCGGTGTAGTCCTCGGGGTTGGCCGTAAAAGCCATTACCACGTCCAGCTCGAAGCGCACGGGGTAGCCTTTGATCTGGACATCCCCTTCTTGCAGAATGTTGAAGAGACCCACCTGAATCTTCCCGGCCAGGTCGGGGAGCTCGTTGATGGCAAACAGGCCCCGGTTGGCTCGCGGAAGCAGTCCGTAGTGGATGGTCAACTCGTCGGCGAGGTTGAGTCCGCTGCGAGCGGCGCGGATGGGGTCGACATCCCCGATCATATCGGCGATGGTCACGTCGGGCGTGGCCAGCTTCTCCACGTAACGGGCTTCCCTGGGCAAAAAGGAAACGGGCGCCTCGTTTCCCATCTCTTCCACCATGTCGAGGCAGGCCCGGCAGTGGGGTCTGAAGGGACTGTCGTTGATCTCGCAGCCGGCCATGACCGGGATTTCCTCGTCCAGGAATTGGGTGAGCCCCCGCAGAATCCTGGACTTGGCCTGACCGCGCAGCCCCAGAAGGATCAGGTTGTGACGGGACAGAATGGCGTTGACCACCTGGGGAACCACCGAATCGTCATACCCCAAGATTCCCGGAAACAGCCGGGTTCCGGCTTCCAGTTGGCGAATGACATTGGCCCGCATCTCCTCCTTGACCGTGCGCTTCCGCATCCCGGGCGCTGCCCATCCGGTTTTCCTCAACTCACCTAGCGTCTTGGGTCGATTCATGGCAGTGCCCGGCCGGGAAGGCTTCGTTCGTGCCATCCGGGGAGTGGATAATGTGTTCGATGATATTGATTATAGCGCCATCCCGGGGGGTGACAACTGCATTGTCGGGGGTGAGAAATGCGGGTTTAGCCGACCGATGGCCTATTCCACGGTAACGCTCTTGGCCAGGTTTCTCGGTTGATCCACGTCGCAGCCGCGGCGGACCGCGATGAAATAGGCCAGTAGCTGGAGTGGAACGGCCTCCAGGATGGGAAGCAAGAGGTCCTTGGTGGAGGGGACTTCAATATGAAAGTCGGAGGCATCCTTGGCCTCGTTGTTGGAAGGAGTCACCAGCGAGATGACCTGTCCGTCTCTGGCCTTGACTTCCTTGATGTTGCTGAGGGTCTTTTCGTAGAGCAAGGTGGACTGAGGATTGCCGGTTTCGCTGGTTGCGATCACCAACACCGGGAGGTCTTCGTCGATCAGGGCGTTGGGGCCGTGTTTCATTTCTCCTGCCGGGTAGCCCGAGGCATGAATGTAGGAGACTTCTTTCAACTTGAGCGCCCCTTCCAGGGCGATGGGAAAGTGGATGCCGCGTCCCAGGAACAGGACGTGCACGCTTCGAAACAGGTGCCTGGCGAGCTCATCCAGGTGGGCTGCTTGTCCGATGCAGGACTCCATTTTTTGCGGCACCCTGGCCAGTTCTTCGATCAGGGCCTGCGCCTGCTCCGGACTGACGGTTTTCCTCACGCCGGCCAGAAACAGCGCGAAGAGGAAGAGGGAGCAAAGCTGGGTGGTGAAGGTCTTGGTCGCGGCCACGCCGATTTCCGGGCCGGCGTGAGTGTAGAGGACGCCGTCAGCCTCCCGGGTAATCATGCTTCCCACGCCGTTGCAGATGGCGAGGTTTGCGGCTCCCAGCCTCCGGATTTCCCGTTGGGCCGCCAGGGTGTCCGCGGTTTCTCCCGACTGAGTGATCAGGATACCCAGGGTGTGGGGTGGGACGATGGGTTCCCGGTAGCGGTACTCGGAGGCGTACTCCACCTCGACCGGCAGTCGGGCCAGGCGCTCGATCATGAACTTGCCGGCCAGGGCGGCGTGCCAACTGGTTCCGCAACCAATCAGGCGAATCCGTTCCACCTGTCGAAAATCCGCCGCCGTCATTTTCATTTCGTCGAGAATGATTTTCCCGGTGTCTCGAGAGATACGGCCGAGGGTGGTGTCTCGAATGGCCCGGGGCTGCTCGTGAATTTCCTTCAGCATGAAGTGCTTGAATCCACCTTTCTCGGTCATGACGGGGTCCCAGGTGATGCGTTGCGCCCTGGGTGTCACCGAGCGGCCCTGAGAACTGGTAACCTTGAGCGCAGTCGGGCGGATGGCGGCCAGGTCGCCGTCGCCCAGAAAAACGATGTCCCGCGTATGTTTCAGGATCGCCGGGATGTCCGAGGCTACAAAGGATTCCCCATCGCCGATGCCGATGACGATCGGAGGGCCCTGGCGGACCGCGACCAGTGTTCCGGGATCGTGCAGGGACAGCACTACCAGAGCGTAGAGGCCGGTCATTTCGCTGACGGTCTTGCGGACCGCATCCTCCAGGCAGCCCTTGTAGTGTTTTTCGACCAGGTGGGCGATGACCTCGGTGTCGGTCTCGGTGACGAATCGATGTCCCTCCGCGGTCAGGGCTTTCTTGAGGGGCAGGTAGTTTTCGATGATCCCGTTGTGGACCACCACGAATTCCCGCCGGCAGTCGCGATGGGGGTGAGCGTTCTCTTCAGTTGGTCTGCCGTGGGTTGCCCAGCGGGTGTGGCCTATGCCGACGGTACCCTCACAGGGGTTGTCCCTGACGGCCTCTTCAAGGTTTCCGACCTTGCCCGAAGCCCTGCGGATGTGCAGACGACGGCCCCCGATGACCGCGATTCCCGCTGAATCGTACCCTCGATACTCCAGGCGCTTCAGCCCATCCAACAGCACGGGGGCAGCCGGCTCGGTTCCTGCGTATCCAATGATTCCGCACATGGCAGTGTTGCCTTAAACCGACTCAGGATCGGTGACAGCGGGTCCAAGGGTCTCCCGACTTTCCGAACGGTGTTCCCGCAGGACTCTCTCCATGCGAGACAGATCGATCGGGCTGTTGACTCCCATGACTTCCAGACAATCGTCGCAGACCACGGCCTCCACCGCTTTCCCCTGGCGGCTTAAAAGGCCCACGCAATCGGTAAGGTAGTACTCCTTCTGCCGGTTGTCGGCGGTCACTTGGTCGATGACTTCGGACAACTCCGGGATTCGAAAGCAGTAGAGCCCGGTGTTGACCTCCTTGACCTGGAGCTCGGCGGGGCCGGCCTCCTTCTGTTCGACGATGCCCCGAACCCTCCCGTCCTCCGCCCGGATTATCCGGCCATAGCCGGTGGGATCGGACAGCCGGGTTGAAAGCAGCGTGAGGCTGGCTCTGGTTCGATCATGCACCTGTATCATTTTCCGAAGGGTGCGGGCGGAAATCAATGGCACATCGCCCGATAAAATCAGAAGGTTGCCGGGCTTGCCGGACCACCAGTCCCTGGCAACCTGAACGGCGTGTCCGGTTCCCAGTTGCGGAACCTGTTCGGCAAACTCGACGGCTCGGTGCCTCAGCCTCGACTTCACCAGGGAGGCCTGATGCCCTACGACCACCAGAGTGTGTTGAGGGTTCAAGGCCTCGACGGTCGGTAGAAGGTGTTCCATCAGCGGCCGTCCCGCCAAGGGGTGCAGTACTTTCGGCAGGGATGACTTGAGGCGCGTGCCCTTTCCGGCCGCCATGATCAGGACGTGGAGGTGATTCATGTTTGAGCGGAGGCCGAAGCCGACAGTGGCGGCTGCAGGCGATCGAGGCCCCTACTGGCATCGGAAATCGCCAGAGCAGGTCTCGAATCGATGCTCCGAACAAAAAGCTTGAGCCTCGAGTGGAGGCGGGGGACCCCCGTTCCTTCTCCAATAGAGACGATTCTGATGGCTGGGGAGATTGGGCTGATCTTGGAAAGCACTGAGTGCGAACCGCCTACGGTGTTGCTTCGGGGGATTCCTCCGGAAAGACCAGCGAGGTGAACCGGGAGTCTCTCATGAGCGGATCGAAGTCGGAATCTCGTTGGGCCAGGAAGCGGTTCTCCACCTTCAGGTCGATAGCAAGCTTGAGGTGTTTCAGGGCACGGTCCCTGTTCCCCAGTCGACAGTGGCAGACCGCGAGGGCGTAGATCACGTAGTCACACTTGGGGCTCCGCTTCAGCGCCCGGTTGAGGTGCTTCATCGACTCCTGGAACCGGCCGTCGTTTATCAGGGTGATGGCGACATTGTAAAACTCTTCGGTGGTCTTGGGGACGGGTTGGCGGCGAGCCATCCTGTTTTGGCACAGCTTGATGTGAGTCAGAGCCCGCTCGTATATCTCCTTGTCCTGGCCGTCCGCGGAGATCACTTTCTCGAATGCTTCTCTCGCCTGCTCGAATTGTTGACGATAGAGCAGACGAACCGCCGTCTCGTACCCCTTGATCAGGCTGCTTCGGCCCGGGTTGGCCGAACCGGCTCGCGGCTTGGCTGTCTTGGGCCTGGAACGCCGTGAGGACCGGGTACTGCCGGCTTTGGCGGAAAGGGTCTGCTTGGCGGTCGCGCCCTCGGTGGACCCGGCGGCCTTCGAACCAGGGATCGAGTCGAGTTCGGGCGACGGAGTTTTCGACGAAGTTCTCGCCTTGGCTTTCGGCTGAGTTCTGGGCATGTCTCCCTTGATTGACAGGTCAGCGGCGGCCGGTCGCAACTGAAAAACCGCTTCCCCGGAAGTTATTCCTTACAGCCGGCGCCCTCATCTCTCCTTGCAAGATGTCCGCGCGCAGGGGTTTCGCCAGCCCGGCCGGGCGCCCACGTTTTTGGATTCGGCACGTGCGGCAGGATGAACGACACCAGGCAAGCAGCAATGAGGGTGGGCTGACATAAGCTTGAAGCGGTCAATACTCATATCAGAAAGCGTCGCGGCCCGTCAACCGGGCCTCCGGGCGACGCCGCGAGGCATCGCCGGCTCTGCCTTGCGGTGCGGATCATTCGAAGAAAAACCTGCCGAGCTCTCAAATAAAGATGAACCACGAATGAACACGAATACTGATGGACTCTCTTCAACGACAAGCAGCGCCAATATGCATCCGCAAACTTGATAGATTGGTATAACTTCGTGTCCTTGGTAGCATTCCCTCTCGAAATCTGTAATCACACACACCCAATTGACAACTCGAGCCATTTGCAAGATTCGGCAGCGGGAAGTTTGCCCGGACTGGCCACAAAAGGCACAAAAAACCATTTGTGACTTCTATGCTTTTTGTGGTCAGACAGCATTCTTCAACGGGCCGCACCGGATGTTGAAAAAGGCAGAACCTCAGGTTTGCCGGCAAGATGGCCTGCCTCGGTGAGAATTTTGCAAAAAGCTCAACGCATCGATTCAATTATTGGTGTTCATTCGTGTCCATTCGTGGATAACTCTTTGTCCGTTGCCACCCTCGGTGGATTCCCCCCGGTTGTTCCAGCCAGGCAGTCCGTCTGATACACTGGGAACAAGCAGGTTGACCCGGGGTTCGAGGGGGGGCTCGAACAGGGCCACGGCTCCTCCAATCGGCCCGGCGGTAGTCTCCGGGCCAGGGTGCGGCATTTCAGGAGGTCAGGCGTTGCAAGGTTACTTCGGCGGGTTGTCCCGGAGGCTGATTACCCCGCGGAGCGGTGTCGGTCGCAGGGGGCTTGCGGCTGCCAGCAGGGTTGTCTGGCTGGGGGCGGCCGTGGTAGGCGGTATGCTCCCTGGCGCCCTGCCGGAATCCGGTTTCGGGGAGGAGAGGGAGCGAGACGCCGGAGGCCAGCCCACCGTTCAGCGCTTCCAACTGCTCAACGGCTTGCGCATCGTGCTCCTGCATCGCCAGGGCGGTGACCGGTTGGTTGTCAATCTTCTGATCAGGTCGGGATCGACCCTTGATCCGGTCCATCGGCCCGGACTGGCACGTCTGTCGGCCCGCCGGCTGCTGGTCCAAACTCCCGATGACACCAAAGAGCTGGAGGTGCTGGGCATTGAGCTGCAGGTGGACGTCCAGCCCGATGCCACCATCCTCCGGTTCGGCATGCCTCCCCGCCGCTTGCGCACCTTCCTGGACCTGCTTGGAGCCGCCCTGGCTCCGCCACCGTTCGAGGACAAGGTGGCGCCGGCCACCGCGCCGGTGAAGGATGATCCTCCCGGAACGAGTCCGGATGGTTTGGCCCACGGTCGTTTCAGACGAGCGATCTTCGGGGATCATCCCTATGGGGCCGGTTCCGGAACGGGGAAGGGCGCGGAGGCCGTCCAATACGGTCATCTGGACGACTTCCGGCGTCGCCACTACATTCCAAACGATGCCTCCCTGATTGTGGTCGGCGCCATTCCCGGCAGGGAACTGCTGGATGCAGCCCGGGAAAAGCTGGGACCCTGGACCAAGGGAGTCCCTCAGGAACCGGGGTATCCCGAATTTCCGCGGTTGGATCGCCTGTCCATCCAGCTTATTGGCGAAGAAGAGTTCGGCTCGGAAGCGGGAATCGTCTTCGGTCACAGGACTCCACGCCGATCGAGCAGCGACTTTTACAGCCTCGAGGTTCTGAATTTGCTTTTGGGAGGACTGAGTACCGGTTCTCGCCTCAGCCGCGTGTTTCTGACTCACCGGATCAACTATCGATTTCTCGACAGTCGGATTTGGTTTTTCCGGATCGGAGGTATGTTGCAGGTATTGGCCAAGGTTCCCACACAGGCTGCCCCGGGTGCGCTGACGGCCATCCTGGAGGCTGTCGAGAGCCTCAAGCAAACTCCGGTCTCGGAGACCGAGCTGGAGTCGGCAAAGACCCAACTCATCGCCAGTCATGTGGAGAAGATGCGATCCCCGGACGCCGTTGCCGACGGGTTGACGCAGATGGAGCTCTTTTCTCTTTCCAAGGATTTCTTGCACCGGTTCCGAGACCATGTCCGCAGATTGACCCCGGAAGACATACAGGCAGCCGCCAAGGCCCACCTCAGCACGACCCGGGCGGTTGCGGTAGTGACGGGATCGAATCCGACGGGCCCTTCCCGGTGGGACCGCTTCGGTACCGCTGAAGTGGTTGCTCTTCCAGTACGTTCCGAGTGACAATAAAATATCTGGACCGCGGCGGGTTCCGCGGAGAGCGGACCAATGTTGAGCCCCGCCGGTTGATACAAACCTTCAGCACAGGCGGCATACTTTAAAGGGTTGGTTTCTTCTGCTGTTGTGCCCCGGCCGTTGCCGGTCCGGTCCAGGTTACGGGTTCATGTTGACAGACAAACAGCTCCATACCAGGACCGACGAAGAGTTGATGGAAGAGCTCAAGCGGGGTCGTCAGGAAGCTCTGGGCTTTCTGTTTGACCGCTACTACCGCCTGGTCTTCAGCGTGGCTCTGAAGATTCTTCGTGATCGGGGCGAAGCGGAAGATCTCATGCAGGAGGTATTCATTGAGATTTACCGGCGGATTGAAGTCTTCAATCCCGACAAGGGGAGCGCCAAGACCTGGATTCTTCAGTATGCCTATCACAGGAGTCTCAACAGGCAAAAGTACCTGGCCTTGCGGAACTTCTATGACCAGTCGGAAGAAACGGACCTGGAAAGCCATGAATTCGCCCACTCCATGAAGGGGCGGAACGGCCTCACCTATCAGGATTGGGGTCAGATGATCGAGAAGGGATTGCAGACGTTGACGGAAAGGGAACGCCGGACATTGGACATGGCCTATTTTCAGGGGTTGCTCCTGAAGGAGATTGCCGTCCAAATGGAGGAGCCCTTGTCCAACATACGGAACCACTACTACCGGGGTCTCAAAAAGTTGCGTTCCTTCCTGCAGGCCCACGGCTGCATGAACCGGACCACGGGTTGATACCCAGGGGATGTCACCATGTCCAAGCGTGATGAATTCAATTGTGAACGAATCGAGAAATTGTGCGCCTTGGCGGCACTTGGCCAGATCTCTGCCGAGGAGTACGCCGAACTGCGCTCCCACCTGATCGCGAGCGAGGATTGTCGGAGAATCCATCAGGATTACCTGGAGATCCTTCACGAGCACCTGCCGCTGGTTGCCGCGGGAGAGCCTGCCGATTCCTCCTCGAAGGTTGCCCTGCATGAATACAGCTACAGGGAGCGATTTCTGCAGCGCGCCGAGCATCAGAGCAGTTCTCCCACTACGCCCACCAGAGCCGGAAACGCAACCCGCTCAGCGGTTGGGGCTGGGCAATGGTATCGGCCGACCCGAATGGCCCGATACGCCTTGCCGGTGGCGGCCGGTCTCCTGGTGGCGGCGCTGGGGCTGAACGGGTTCCAGTGGTACCGGGGTGGAGAGCGATTGTCCAGCGCCACGGCCAGGGTGAGCCAACTCCGCGAGGAGATCAGCCGGCTCAACCGTCAAATTTCGGACCAGTCCCTGGCCGGTTTGTCGCCGGCTCCTGTCACTGTCGCAGTCCCCGATCAGTCGGGGGCGGAAATGGATCGGCTGGTTGAGGATCTGTCTCGGGCGCAAAGCCAGCGGCGCAGGGCCCTGGCCAGTTTGCGGAGTCAAAGCCGGAAGCTGGTGGAGACCCAGGCGGATGCCGATGCCTTGAATCAAGCGTTGGAGGAGGCCAGTAATTCGGGAACGCGGTTGTCGGAGAAATTGGCAAGGGTGGAGAAGGCTCTTCAGATTCGCACTGGCGAATTGGAGGCTCTGCGGAAACAGGGGGCCACCCAGGAGGTGACCCTGGCCCTTCAAGATAAGCAGATCGACGAGTTGGTCCGGAAGGTGAACGAGCAGGCAGAGACCATCCAGCGGGATCAGGAGTTGTTGGCCGCGGACCGGGATATTCGGGACCTGTTGACGGACCGCAATCTGCGTGTAAGCTACGTCGAGGACTATGATCCGGAAGGAGAGCGAATCGTAGATGCACATGTGTTTTATGCCGAGGGCAGGCGCCTGCTTGTCTATGCCCACGAGACGCCAAGGGGGGGGAAATCGCTGGCTAATTTCTCGCTCCAGGCGTGGGGGAAACGCAGTTCCGCCCTCACGGGGTCACCCAAGAGCCTGGGTATCTTCTATGCGGATGCCAGGAACGATAAAGGCTGGATCCTCGAGTTCGACGATCCCGAAGTGCTTTCCCAGATCGATTCCGTTTTCGTTACGCTGGAGCCCAAGGAAGGCAGCCTGAAGCCGGGAAGTGAACCGCTACTGTTTTCCCACCTGACCACCGATGACGATCTCCCTTGACCCGGTCACCTTCCCAGGACGGGGATCGGAGCCCCAGGATCCACCCTGCCTGGCACCGGTCATTCTGTTCAGCCACCTCTCCTGATCCCAGTGACGCAGTTGGCAACCGAGGGTGGCATACTCGGGTGTGATCCAGCCTGTACCCTTGCTCCACACGGGAGGTAATTCCACGCCGTGCGTCTGATTCTAGTCCCAACCCTGTGGGTGGCATTGGCCGGCCCGTTGCTGGCCAACCCCACGGCGACCCTCAGCGGCCGGGTGACCAACCGGCAGGGCCAGGTTCTGTCAGGGGTCCAGGTGACCGCTACCCAAATCGAAACCAACCAGAGGCTTCGGGCCAGGACCAATCGGCTGGGGCTCTATCGGCTCTCCAACCTGCCGCCGGGACATTACCGGGTGATTATCCGGCTGCTGGGTTATCGCACGATCGTGAAGCCGGACCTGGAACTCCACGTCCAGGATTCCGTGGTTTTGAACTTCTCGATGCAAGTTGGCTCGGTCATCGCCAGCGTCACCGAACTGGGGGGCATCCCTCTCATACGAACCGAGTCCGCCACATTGGGCACGACCATCAAGCCTCAGGTCATGACGGAGCTGCCTTCGTTGACCCGCAATCCCTACGATTTTGTCGGGGTCAGTTCCGGGGCCACACCGGCCAGCGTGAGGCGGGGCATCGGCTTTGCCTTGAACGGCCAGCGCGCGGAGAGTGGGGGCTTCCTGCTGGACGGAAGCGCCAACAACGACCCCTACAACTCCGGTCCGGGCCAGATCGTTCCCCTGGACGCCGTGCAGGAGTACCGGTTGCTGACCAACAACTTCACCGCGGAATATGGCCGCAATGCGGGTTTCATCGCCAATGCCATCACCAAGAGCGGAGTGAACGAGTTTCACGGGAACGCCTACTATTTCCTTCGCAATTCCAGGCTGGCGGCCAATACCTTTGAGAACAACTCCAGGGGATTGCCCCGGCCGGTCTTCAACCGCCAGCAGCTCGGGGGCACGCTGGGTGGGCCAGTTTACCGGGACAGGGTCTTTTTCTTTGCGGCCTTTGAGCCCATCCTGGTCCGGAGTTCGGCGGCTCTGAGCTACTATGTCCCGACTCCGCAACTGCTCTCGGTGAGTTCTCCCGGGACCAACGCCATCTTCGACCGCTTTTCCCTGCCCGCGAACCTCTCCGACACCGATATCAGCATCCGCACCGTCTGCCCCTTCGGAAGAGCCTGCGGGTCCAGGATCGGGGCAGGCTTTGTCACCCTGCCGGCATTTGCTTCCACTTCGCGCACCGGGCCGGTGGATGCCGGCGCCGGGCCACCCCAGGACACCTACCTCTGGACGGCGCGAATTGACACCAGCATCGGCCCCCGCACGGTGCTGAACACCCGCTATGCCTTTCAGGATCACGCCCGGCTGGCGACCGTGGATCAGCCCTATTCCTCCCTGCTGGACCGGTCCTATCACTTGAGGAATCAAACCATGACGGTCAACCTGACGCGATTCTGGTCGGGAAACTTCCTGACCGAATCCCGCCTGGTTTTCAGCCGTCTCTTCCACCAGAGGGCGAATCGGCTAACCGGAGGCTTTCCCTCCTTTGTCATTACCGGGGATGAAATCAGCGGCGCCGTGGGCTCTTTGGCACTGCCCTCCGGACGCAACGGCGACGGCGGCGCCCAGAACGAGTACCAGTTTCAGCAGATGGCGAACTGGGTGAGAGGACGCCACAACCTGAAGTTCGGCGCCAGCCTGGTCCATCTCCGGGACAACCAGACCCCCGCCGAGTCCACGCTGACTCGCCATAATCATGTTGAGTTCAAGGACCTGCAGCGATTCGTGAATGGCCGGGCGTCCTCCTTTCAGATTCACCTGGATCCGAGAGGCAAGGTTCCCGGGGAGATCTTGTCGCCTCCCTTCCGGACCTTCAACCCTAGGCGGCACTATCGATTCAACGACCTGGCCTGTTTTCTGCAGGACTCCTGGAAGGTAAGCCCCCGGCTGACCCTGTCGCCGGGTCTGCGGTACGAATACTTCGGTCCCGGCCATCGCATCGGCCAGGAAAAGCACTTGGAAACCAACTTTTATCGAGGAGACGGAACCACCTCCCTGGAGCAGATGGCCAACGGGCGTTTGCTCCGCACCGTCGACGCTCCCGGCCAGTACCGGAACCACTTCTTTCCGGCCAGCAAGACCAACCTCTCGCCCAGAATGGGTCTTGCCTATGATTTGACCGGCAGAGGCCAACTCGTGATTCGGGCCGGGATCGGACGCTTTTACGAGCGACTGCCCGGATTCGTATACGAGAACTTGAATCCTCCGGCCTTCAGCGTCGTCCGTATTTCCGGAGTCCCGTTGTCGCCGGCCCTGTTTGAAGATCCCTACATCCTTTTTGACTCGCGACCCTTGTCTTTGCCTGCCAGTGCTGTCAGCCACCTGGACCAGGATCTGGCAACCGCTTCCTCCTGGACCTGGAACGCCACCCTCCAACACGACTGGGCCAACAAGCTGTTGCTGACTGCTTCCTACGTGGGCTCCAGGGGCCAGAATCTTTACCGGCCCGTCAACGCCAATCGACTGGGAAGCGGTCGGTTTCTGGGGCGCCCGGGTGAAAGACTGGTCAACCATATCGCCGCATTGATCACCATGGGAAACCGGGCCCGGTCTTCCTATCACGGGATGCAGCTCCGAATCGAAAGCCTTCGCCTGCGCAGATTCGGACTGCAGTACGGTCTGAACTACACCTGGAGCCACTCCCTGGACAACGTGAGCTCGCTGGTGGGTGACGACAGCGTGAGCGGCGGCGCGGGACTGCCGCTGGATGCCCTTGATCCCTATCTGGACAAGGGTCCCTCCGATCACGATGTTCGCCAGCGGATGGTGGGCCACTTCGTCTGGCAGATTCCGGGTGCGGCTCGAACGCGGGGTTTGACGCGCCTGGTCTTGGGAGGCTGGCAGTTCAGCGGGATCGTTTCCTTTCAGAGCGGCCAGCCCTTCAGTCTTTGGGACGGACGGGTCATCGATCGGGAGTTGTCCGACAACACCCGGCCACGACTCACGGGACAGGCACCGGGAATGCTGGAAACCGGGGAACGCCAGGTCGATGTCCGAACACCGAACGCCTTTCTGGTCCTGCCCGTCAACCGTGTCCGCAACTCCAATGGGAGCTGTATTGCCGATGCCGCCCCCTTCGGCTGTCAACTCTCCGTCAATGGACCGTTTGACGGGTCCTTGGGGCGAAACACCTTCCAGCGGCCGGGCACCCAGTTCCAGAACGTTGCGCTGGCGAAAAATATCGATCTTTCCGAGATCGGTGGAGCGGAAGGGATGCAGCTTCAGTTTCGGGCGGAGCTCTACAATCTCTTCAACCACTCCAACCTGTATGTGAAGCCGGCGACAACCAATGTGGCAGCCTTGTCCTTCAACACGGATCTGGGATCCAGAGTTCCGGGAGTGGTGGCCTCCTTCGGGACGCCTGCGGGTTTTCCCCAGGAAGCGCGCCAGGTCGTCCTGGCTGCAAAACTGATCTTTTGAAGTTTGAAGGATGAAGGGTGAAGTTTGAAGGATGAAGTGGGAAGTGTGGTCAGCCGAGGGTTTCGGGAACAAATAAGCGCCTGACGACTTGATTGCGCTTACCTGAAACAAACGAAAAAAGAGTGATCCACGAAGGGCCACGAAGGGGCAACAAGGATCGCGGCGGAGCCAGTGGGGGACGCTTCCCGCCGCATCGTGATTTACAGGGATTATTAACATCGATGCACAGGATCTGTTTCAGGAAACGGCTAGCTTCCAATGCCGGGAATCCGCGAATCCGCACCGGATTATCGCCCCAACTAGCTTCTGGTGCAGGAAGCCCTCGTCCTGTTAATCCTGTGCATCCTGTGCATCGATGTTCAATGGGTAGAAAACCGGTTAAACGGGTCATGGCACCTGGTCGCAATCGCCAACAGGGATCCCTTGTTTTCAACAAGTTCCGCAATCTGTTTCAGGAAAGCATGACGTCATTGAATCGCCGAGGACTACTCCCGAGAGCCGTACTGGGCTGGGTTGTTCTGATTGGAGTCGGCAGCGGCATGGCTCCGCTGGTGGCCGGAGAGCTTTCGACGGAGGGATCGGATCCGCGGCTGGTCGTCCAAACCCAGGACCGGCCGGCCACTGCTGCTCCCCTGAGTCTGCCGGATGCGCGACAAGCCCTCCGCAAGGCCAAGCTTCGCCAGACCTATGGCGAGTTGCCTCTCAGCTTCGAACCCAACCGCGGCCAGGCCGGGAATCAGGTTCGCTTTCTTTCTCGAGGGCCCGGTTACAGCTATCTTCTGCTCGATCGCGAGTTGGTCTTTCAGTTTCAGTCCGGCGAGTTCTCAAGAGGGTCCAAGCTGCCGGGGGTGATCAGTGGGATGTCGACGTTGAGAATGCGGCTTGTCAACGGCAGGCCACGGCCCGGGATTCGTGGCCAAAACCGGCTTCGAAGCAAGAGTCACTACTTGCGGGGCACGGACCCACGGCAGTGGCATACGGACGTTCCGACCTTTTCCAAAGTCCGCTACCAGCAGGTTTATCCGGGGATCGACCTGATCTTTTATGGCAACGGCCGGCGTCTGGAATTCGACTTCCGGCTCGATTCGGGTGCCGACCCCGGCGCGATTCGCCTCCACTTTGCGGGTGGTGGGGACATTCCAGGCCGTCCCGGGCTATCGCTGGATGAACAGGGGAACCTCATTCTCCCGGGAGATCTCCGTCTGATGCGTCCCTTGGCGTTTCAGGAAGTGGGTGGCGTTCGTCGGGAAGTCCGCGTGCAGTATGAGCTTGGCCGCAACGGGGAGGTGGGATTCCGTTTGGGCCGCTACGACCCGGGCAGGCCTCTGGTGATCGATCCCGTGCTGACCTATTCGGCCAATGGGATTGGAGGTTTTGCCGTCGCTGTTGACCGGCAGGGCAACGCCTACGTGACGGGAATTGCCAACCCTGCCTTTCTCACCTCCTCCGGAGCCTTTCAAAGCCTGCACAGTGAAGGGGAGTGTTATGACGGGCCGAACCTGGTTCGCTGCCCCGACATTCTCCTGGCCAAGCTGAACGCCGAGGGGACGGAATTGGTTTACTCTACGTTTTTGGGTGGTTCCGGATTCGATTACGGGTACGGAGTTGCCGTGGACGCTCACGGCAATGCCTATCTCACCGGCACCACCAGCTCTTCTGATTACCCCGTTTCATCCGATGCCTGGCAATCGGCCCTCTCGAGCGAACAGTGCGGATCGGATCTTGCGGCCCAGTTCTGCAACAGTGCCTTTGTGACCAAGGTGAATGCGGACGGGACGGCTCTACTCTACTCGACCTATCTGGGTGGCAACGAGGGGGGACTGGGCGGCAACGGAATTGCCGTCGACGTTCACGGATCCGCCTACGTAACCGGCGATGGAGCCGAGGGAGGGTTTGTGGCCAAGGTCGCCCCGGATGGGACGTCACTGCTCTATTCGGTCCAAGGCGTGGGGGGCGCCGGCGTGGCCCTGGATTCCCAAAACAATGCCTATCTCTCCGGCAGAAGTGGAAACGAGTCTTTTGTGACCAAGCTGGATTCCGAGGGAGCCGAAACCCTTTACAGCTTTCGGCTCGGTGGGACCTCCGCGCCCTTGGATGCCTCCCCCCAGGAACTGGAGGGGATCACAGGGATCGCTGTCGATGCCCGGGATTTCGTCTATGTAACCGGTTATACAGCCTATCAGGACTTTCCGACGACTGCCGGTGCTTACTCCGAATCGGCGCCCGGAGCCGGGATCTGCGGCACCTCGCTCTGCCTGGATGCTTTCGTCTCCAAGCTGAACCGGGAGGGGACCGCCCTGGTCTACTCCACCTATCTTGGCGGCAGCTCCATCGATTATGCCAATGGCGTGGGTGTGGATCTGCACGGGAACGCCTATGTGACGGGTGTAACGCTTTCCTCCGACTTTCCGGAGGTGCAAGCCCTGGGGTCTTCCGAGGGACAGATTTTCGTAAGCAAACTGGACCCCCAGGGAGAGGAGCTTGTCTACTCCGTCAGGGCGGGAAGCGGTGATAGCGTCGAGGGCGGCAGCGGTCTATGGGTCAGTCCTCGGGGAAGCGCTTACATCACGGGACAGGCGGGCTCCGACTTCACCTTGACCACTGGGGCTTACCAGGCTTCGGAAGGAAACGCAGCCTTTGTGGCGAGGCTCCTTGGTGATGCCGAAGTCTTCGTGCCCATTGTGCTCGCAACCACCGAATCCGATGGCGCCGCGGTCAATTCGGAGCTGACCCTCAGCAATCGGGGGACCCAGCCGGCCACGCTGGAATTCACCTACACGGCAGCCATCGGGGGGGGGAGCGGCACCGCCACGGACGACTTGCCGGCAGGCCGGCAGCGCATCCTGCCCGATGCCATTGATTACCTGAGAGAACTGGGGGTTCCCATTCCGGATGCAGGAAGCCGGGGAGGGAGCCTGTCGGTTCGTTTCTCCGGACTGAACTCCGAATCGGAAGGGACGGTGGGCGTGCGAACAGCCAGGACGGTTGACGGGGTCCGAAGCGGTTGGTCCTATCCAGGTGTTTCCACCGGATTTCACCAGCCGGTGTACCTCTGTGGACTCCGCCACGATGACGAGGATCGCAGCAGCCTTGTGGTTCACAACCTGGGGTCACAGGAGAGCGGCGACATCACCTTGAGGCTGACCATCGTCTCCGGCGATCCTCAGCAGCCGGATTCCCTGGTTCCTGAAGATCAGACGCTGAACTCGGATTCCCTGGTTCTCGAAGATCAGACAATAGAGCCGGGTTCATTCAGTGAAATCGAAGATGTTCTCCGGTCCAACGGTCTTTCGCTGGAAAATGGCTATGTGCGCGTCGAGAAGGTCGAAGGGCAAGCGCCCTACTATGCCTATGCCCTCCTCACCGACCGGGGAGGTTCCGATGGTTCCTTTATTGCGCCCGTTCCGGAAAAAGCGACTGTCGGCAGAAAGGGACAGACATTGCTCGCCGTGGAGAAAACCGCCCGGTTCAACAGTGAGCTGGTGGTGACCAACTGGTCGGAATCCCGGATGGTGGTGGGGTTTTCGGTTCTGTCCGATGGAATTCAAAACCCGCTGGGTTCCCGACTGCTCTCCCTGAGACCTCGGGAGCAGTTCATTGTGCCCGAATTCGTAAGTTGGCTGCGCAACGAGGGAGGCGGACTGCCGAGTTATTTCCCGGGATTGGGTGCTCCCGGTGATTATTTTTCCGGCTCCATCTTTGTCACCGTCGCCGTTGATGGAACCGGCGAGGATAGCGGCTATTACGTGGGTGTAAGGAATTCAACTCTCATGGACGGCCGCCGCAACGGATTTGTCCACGCGGCCGTACCCTATGGAGACTCCCACCATACCCCGGCCTGGGTGTACGGACTGCGCCAGGACCAGGAAAAGCAAACCGATCTGGGAATCGTCAATACGGGAGAGTTGAGCGACGAGACCAGCCTCTTTAGCGTCGAGATCTACGACGGAGAAACGGGAATGCTGGTCCATACGATCGAGGAAGTGGAACTGGAGGCCCGCAAGTCGATCCGGTTGGAGTCGATTCTTGAGCAGAACGTTCCGGAAACCGACCAGGGCTATGTTCGTGTCTCCCGAATTTCCGGGTCCAATCCTTTCTTGACCTTTGCCGTCGTTACCGACGGAATCCAGGACAGCCGGTCCTCCGGGGACGCGTTCTTCATATACGGTGTTCCCTGATCCATCTCAGAGTCGCGCCAGACCGTCTGCTATCCGTTGGCTGCCCTCGGCAAGGTTTTCCATGGATGTCGCGTAGGAGAGTCTGAGGTAGCCCTCTCCAAAGGCTCCGAAGGCTGTTCCCGAGAGCAAGGCCACACCGGCTTCCTGCAACAGATAGTCGGCGATTTCGTCGCTGCTCTTGCCGAAGGAGCGAACGTTGGGGAATACATAGAAGGCTCCAGGCGGATTCAGGCAGCTCACTCCGGGTATTCGATTCAGCGCCTCGACCAGAAAATCCCTGCGCTTGCGAAATTCCGCCACCATCGAAGCCGTGGCGCTCTCGGCGTTGGCCAATGCCTCCAACCCCGCCCGCTGGGCAAAAGGCGCCGTGCAGGAAACGCTGTTGGTCACCAGCTTTGAGATGTGGGTCTGCAGTTCCGGCCTCATGATGCCGTATCCGAGCCGCCACCCGGTCATGGCAAAGGTCTTGGAGAACCCGTCCAGGATGACGGTGCGGTCCATCATCCCCGGAATCGAGGTGATACTGCGATGCTCACCTTCGTAGATGATGCAGGAGTAAATTTCATCCGCTAGTACCGTGATGTCGTGCCGGGTGGCCAGATCCGCGACGGTGGCCAGATCGTTCTCCGTCAGCAGTCCTCCGGTTGGGTTTTGTGGGGAGTTGATAATGATCAACTTGGTCTTGGACGAGACTTTCGATTCAAGTTGCTCGGGGTCGAAACGGAACTCGAACTCCTCCAGCAAGGGCAAGGGGACCGGGGTGCCCCCGCAAAAGCGGATCATGGATTCGTAGATGGGGAAGCCCGGGTTCGGGTAGATGACTTCGTCACCTTCTTCCACCAGGGCCAGGATCAGAAAAAACATGATGGGCTTGGCTCCCGGCGTGACCACGACCCAGTCCGGATCGATGTCTACCGAGCGAGTTTGCCCCACGTGGTCGGCAATGGCTTCCCGCAGTTCCACCAAGCCGGCCGAAGCGCAGTAATGGGTGTATCCTTCCTCCATGGCGGAATTGGCGGCCTGGATCACATTTGAGGGGGTATCGAAGTCCGGCTCCCCCAGTTCAAGGTGAACGACGCTACGTCCCCTCGCTTCCAGCGCCTTGGCCTTTACCAGGACGTCGAAGGCCGTTTCGGTTCCCAGCCTCCCCATGCGGCTAGCCAGTTTTTCCATCATCTCTCTTTCCTTTCTTCCTTCGTACCACTGTTTGGTTGTTACCGTTCCCCATCCACAAGCTCTTTTCTCCGGAGCAGTCGAAGGTAGAGCTCCCGCTTCGGAGAAGCCAACTCCTTGGCCAACTGCTTGATGGCATCTTTCCTGGAAACACCCTGGTCCACCAGTCCCTCGAAACGAAGATCCAGTTCCCTGTCGCTGACCGACTCGGGGGAGTCCTCTGGCGATGACTTTTCCACTACCACCACCGCCTCTCCCTTGGGGCGTCGGCTTCGAAAGAGGGACGCCAACTCGGCTGCCGTTCCGGTGACCAGTTGCTCGTGAACCTTGGTCATTTCCCGGGCGACGGTTACTTCTCGTGAATCCAGGATGTCGTCGATGTCGCTCAGGGTGGATGCCAGCCTCAGTGGAGATTCGAAGAAGAGCAGCGTACGAGATTCCGACCGCAACGCTCGCAGCCGGTTGCGCCGCGCCGCTCTCCTGCCGGGGAGAAATCCGAGAAACGCAAAGGAATCGGTGGATCTCCCCGAGATGCTCAGGGCGGAAATGATCGCGCAGGCTCCGGGGATTGGAGAAACGCGGACCCCGCGCTCCAGAGCGGCCCGAACCAGGCGATAACCAGGATCGGAGATGGATGGCGTTCCCGCGTCGCTGACCAGGGCGATGTCCGTTCCCGATTCCAGTCGTTCCACCAACCAGCCGGTTCGCTGTTGCTCATTATGTTCGTGGTAGCTGGAGGTCGGAGTCGTAATATGATAGTGGGCCAGCAGTTTTCTGGTGTGGCGGGTGTCCTCGCAGGCGATCAGGTCTGCTTCACCAAGGATGCGCAGAGCGCGCAAGGTAATATCTTCCAGATTCCCGATCGGTGTGGCTACTACGAAGAGTGTTCCCGCCATAACGCACCGGGGAGTTACATCCCCCAATCTCGGAGATAGTGGAAGTCGTGACTGACGGACCTGGGAGACAGCTTGCAGACCACCGGGCCGCGCCGCTTGAACTGGGAGCCTCGGATTCTGTTGACGACCATCTGGATAAAGTCCTTCTTGAAGCCCTTTTCCACCAGCTCTCGCCGCGCGACGCGGCGATCGATGAGCTCGTGCAGGAGTTCATCGACTTCGGCATAGGTGAAACCCAACTCATCTTCGTCCGACTGTCCCGCCCAGAGATCGGCCGTGGGTTTCTTGTCGAGAATGGATTGTGGGACTTCAAGGTAACGGGCCAACTTGAAGATATCGGCCTTGTAAAGGTCTCCGATCGGATTGATCGAGGAGGCCATGTCTCCGAAAAGCGTACCGTAGCCGAGCAGCAGCTCCGTCTTGTTGGAAGTGCCAAGCACCAGGGCATTGAACTCCATCGATTTGTCGAAGAGAACGATCATGCGGGCTCGGGCCATGGCATTGCCTCGACGCAGGGAACTCGCCCGGGATTGCGCCTCAAAGTAGCCGTCCACGATGGAGGTGATCTCGACGATCTCGCTTTGGACTCCGAGGGCCTCAACCACCGCCCGAGCGTCGGAGAGGCTCTCCGGACTGCTGGTTCTGTAGGGCATCATAACGGCCAGAACATTCTCAGGGCCCAAAGCGCGGGCGGCCAGAAAACAGGAGACCGCCGAGTCAATGCCGCCTGACAGTCCGACCACCACCCGGTGAAATCCCGCCTTGCTCAGCTCGTCACGGATAAAGCTTTGCAGAACCTGGTTTACCAGCGGGCAGTTCAGTTGCATGGACGTTTATCTAGTGGTCAGCGGATAGGGAAGAGTGAAGAGTGGAGAGTGAAGAGCTATTCGATCTGCACGCCAAGCATCTTGTCGGTTTCGGCGCAGTCCTTCAACTAAGACTGGAATCGATCAGTTAAGTGTCTTGTGTATCTCGCCACGGTCCTTAAAAAATGCAACTGGGTCATCAGGCGCTTGCCTATCTCAGCACCCTCCGCTCACCACTCACCACTCTTCACTATTCGCTTCGTGATCAATTCGGTGCTCGGGTGACTAGGTCAGGGAACGCTGACGGACAATTCGAGTCAGTTCCCTCAGGGTCAGATCCAGGCGCTCATCCCGCAGGACCGGGGTGAAGAGCCGTGCCCGGCGGATCTCGTCCAGATCCAGCTCGGCCAGCACTAGGTCCTCTCCGGAGGTTTGGCTCCGGGCTATTACCTCTCCAACAGGACTGACGACCATCGATCCTCCGGGAAAGTAGGCCCCGTCCTCGATGCCGGCCCGATTGGCGTAAAGGTTGTAAACGGTGTAAAACTGCGACAAGGCCTTCAGCAGAGTTTCCCATCCCTGAGACGTCTGAAACCCTTCATTGGTCCTCACGCCCCTGCCGGGACTCGAGGAAAGCGTCACCACCACCCGTGCTCCATCCTGGACATGTAGGTAAAGGGTGGAAGGGTGCCAGAGGTCTTCACAGATCAGCAAGCCCAGCGGACCGAAGGGAGTCCGGACCGTCCGCAACTTCTCGCCCATGGCGAAAAAGCGCATCTCGTCGAACATGCCGTAAGTGGGCAGATACAACTTCCGGTGCACATGCTGGATCCTGCCCTCGGACACGTAGGCAGCGGCGTTGTAGTAGTTGTAGCGATCCGAGACTTCCACGAAGCCCAAAACACAGGCGATATCCCTGCAGCCCTGCAGCAGTGGCAGGAGACTTGGAGCGTTCGAGGGATCGATGGCGACGTCAGGTACCAGGTCCTGCAGAATGTACCCGGTCAGGGAGAGCTCCGGAAAGACAACCAGATCCGCCCCTTCCGATTTTGCCCTCTGGATGGTGTCCAGATGAAGCTGCAGGTTTTCCCTCAACAGCCCCAATTTTGGTGACACCTGGGCCAAAGCGACTGTGAATTTACCGGTCAAGGTCAACTCCGGAATGAGGGCATCCGAGCCCGCAGAAATAAGATTACCATCTCCGATGGAGGTTCCACAGGAAAACGGCCGGATTGAAAGGCCCCTTGCGTTTCAGTCGAAAAATTCTCCGGGCAAGGCGATCAGGCTCCGCACATCGCCTTGATTTCGGCGGAACCCTTCAATCGCCCGGAGGGGGGGCGGACTCTATCACCAGGGTCTTGGAAATGCGGTCGTGCCAAGTCAGTCGCTCCGCATCGAAACAGGCCCAGAGGAAGCCCAGTCCGAAGCAACCCGCGGAGATGCAGTAACCGAAGATTCGCAAACCCACATCCCGGAACGAGGGTAATTCGCCGTCAAAGCGAATGACCGCCAGGCCCATGTAGTCCATTCCCGGTGTCCGGGCGCCGAGAACGGTGAAAAGAAAAAAATAGGAGAGCGCAATGGAGAGGAAAACCAGTCCGAGCCCCAAACCGGCGGAAAGGGAGAGCACCTTGAAATCCGTAAAGGTGATGACCACCAGGCTGAAGATCAGCCAACAGCCGACAACCAGTAGAGTATCGAGAATTCCGGCGCCAAAACGATCCCATACGGTCGCGGATCGCAACTCCTGGTGGATGGAATCCCTGAGCAAGTCATCCTGGGGCTTGCTTTCGCCGAATGGAAGGGGCGATTGGTTGAGTTTGATTTCGATCCGTTGGATCTTGTCGGAGAACAGGGTTCCCTGGCTCTTGGGGGCCGTCGCAGCACTGGGTAGGACGGCTTCCGGCGTCTGTGTGGACTTGACATCGTTCCGGGCGCCCGTGTTGTGGTCGGCAGAGGGTTCCGTTTCCGGCCAGGCAGGCTCCGCGGGCGCAGACTCCTGATGCGCGGGAGTCTGCTCGGTTAGGCTGGAAGGGGGGACCTCCGTCCTGACCAAGTCCCGATCCAGGAAGTCCTTCACCGCGGTTTCCAATGGTTGCTGCTTCAGGTCCGGGACGGGTACTTGATCGGCCTGCGGCTGCCGGGAATCCTCCGCCGTTGGAGAATCGCCGTGAGAGGAAACCGGTTCGTCTGCTGCAGCCGGGTTTCCGGTCGCTGCGTCGGCAGGCGGTTTCGGATCTGGTGTGGGTTGTGCGGAGGAGGGCGGCAGGGGTTGTTTGCACCCGATACAGATCTCGGCGTTCGGTGGGTTATGGAGGCCGCAGGAAGGACAAATCATGGAAATCGATCAGCCGGTGGAGGTTGTCAAGTCTATTAGGAAGAGTCCCGGTCTGAGTGAATTGGGCAGATGTTAACAGAACGCGCCGGCGATATTCCAGTCCTGCGGGGAGTCCTCTGGGCAGGTTCACATTATGCTAAGCTGTCCTTAGGGCCGCTGGGTGCTTCCGCTCCATTACGGATGCGACATTTCATTCACATGCGGGAATTCCCAAGCCGCTCCCAATAAACTTCCAGTGCATTCCTTCAACCCAATTCACTCAAGAACGGAAACGATTTTCAGTTGTTTCGGACCTCGGGACAATCCCGTCAGGTCGGGGATACTGGTCGGTTTCCTGGTCCTGCTCTCGGCTTTCCCGGGATCCAGCCAATCCCAGGTACGGCAGCCTGAATCCGGGTCTCCTGCATCTTCCGCCGGAACCGACCCTCTTGCCCTCCGGTTCGGTGAAGAAGTCATCACCGTCCGGGCTGAACGACAGTCCCGAACGGGGAAGCACGACTATCTCGCCCAGGGCAATGTCGAGGTCAGCTACCGGGACCTGCTGCTGAAGGCCGACCAGATTTGCGGCAACGACAGCACCGGAGATGTTGAAGGCGAAGGAAACATTTACTTCGAGCAGGGACTCACCCGCCTTCACGCCTCTCGTTTCAAGTTCAACCTGGACAGCCAGACGGGGACCTTTTACGACGTCAGAGGCAATACCCAGGTCGAGTTCCAGGGTCGATCCGACACCGGATTCCTCTTCCAGGCCAAGGAGGTTCACAAGGTCGGGGCCGACGAGTATCGTATCGTGGATGGAACGGTCACGGCCTGCGAGGATCCGGTTCCCAAGTGGAGCTTCTCGACCAGGAGCGCGGATTTCAAGGTGGACGAGCCCGTAAACCTGCGGCACGCCGTCTTCAGAATCAAGAAACTTCCCCTGTTCTACAGTCCCTTTCTCAGGGCGCCCACCAGTGAAAGACAGCGGAAAACGGGCTTTCTCCTGCCCTCCACGGGCAACTCCTCGAGCCGAGGCCGCTCCGTCAGCGGAGCCTTTTTTTTGACCTTGGGCCGCAGCGCAGATCTGTTGACGCGTGCGGATTATTATTCCAAGCGCGGGCCCGCCGGCGGATTGGACTTCGAAGCCAGGCCCAACCGGCACAGCTCCATTTCCGCCGTGGGCTACCTTGCCCGAGATCGGAAGGGCTTCGGGGGCCAAAGCGCGCAGGTCAGGGCGGAAACCCGTTGGGACAACGGATTCAGGGCGGTAGCCGACGTGGATGTGGTCAGCTCCCAGGAATTCCGACAGGTGTATGGGCGCACTTTCAACACAATCTCCAGACCCGACGAGGTGTCCTCGGCCTTTCTGACCCGAAACTTTTCCAACGACAGCCTCAACGTCTTCGGGGAACGCCGCTCGACAATTTTTTCCAGGGAAAGAGCGGTTACCAGCCGGACGTTTCCCAGTTTCAACTTGAACGGCCACCGGCGCAGGATAAAGGACTGGCCGATCTACTTTTCCTACGACACCTCCGTGGAAGGCATGGGCCGCACGGACGCCCGGCTATCGACGCCTAGCGTGGTCCAGCGCTTCGATTTCCATCCCAGGCTCTCCATTCCGATCATCAGATGGAGTGGAATCAGCCTGACTCCCAGCATCGGCTGGCGGGAGACCTTTTATTCCAACCGGTTGGATTCCCAAAGCCCCACCGGAATCGGACCCGGCGATTTGAGCCGCTCGGCCTTCGATCTGGAACTGGATTGGAGAGGTCCGGGGTTGCAGAAGATCTTTCAGGTGGGCCAGCATCGGTTGAAGCATCTCGTCGAACCGTCGATCACCTACCGCTACATCTCCGGGATCGACGAATTCAGGGATACCATTCTCTTTGATGAGAAGGACATCTTCAGCAACTCCAATGAAGTCGAGTATGTCGTCACCAATCGCTTCTTTGCTCGCCGCCCGACCTCTGACCGGGGCTGGACAACCAGTGAGGTTCTGTCCTTGAGTATCGGACAGAAGGTCTTCTTCGATCCCACCTTTGGCGGCGCCCTGATCCCCGGACGACGAAACGTGCTGTTTCCCGCCAACACGTTGTCGGCTTTCGCGTACCTGGACGGAAACAGAAGGGTGTCTCCCGTTGTCTCTCGCCTGCGCTTTACCCCTGCCGAGCGCTACACGGTTGACTTCAGGACCGACTACGATCCCGAAGTACAACGCCTGAGAGCCAGCAGCGTCGCCGGTAGAGTCAACCTTTCCCGGTACTTCCTTGGCCTGACCTACTACAATACCCGCAACCTGCCCCCCAACCAGTTTCCCTCCAACCAGATCCGCGCCAGGCTAGGCCGATCCTCCCCCCAAGGGGTCAGTGCGGCCCTCAGCTTTGTCCACAATTTCACCACCCGGCGCAGACAGTACACGGCAGCACAGCTGGCCTACAATTGGGATTGCTGTGGCGTGGCCGTTCATCTTCGCCATGTCGGTCTCAGGCAATTCAACCCTCGACTGGACAACGAGTCTCAGGTACGGTTCAGCTTTTTTCTCAAAAATATCGGTTCCTTTGGGACTCTGAGAAGAAGAGAGCAGCTTTTCTAAGTACAGTCCTCCCAAAATACATTGTGAAATCCAAAATAGATCCTATTTATGCAATTCTAGCGACATATTTCGGGTTATCAGTTATCTTTGTAGTATTTTTCTGAGAAGTTGTGACAATAGTTCGTTCTTCCAGAAACTAATCAACACATTTAGAGTTCTTTGTTTATGACATCTTGAAAATGGCAACATTCTTGACTATGATTGTAACGAACATGACAGTCTATTCAGGAGTTGATCGCAGAACATGAACCAGGAAACGATAGATGGAGCCCAAGCCTTGGTCAGAGGCCTGGAAAACGAAGGAGTGGAGTACATCTGGGGCTTGTCCGGCGGGGCGGCCATTCCCATTTTCGATGCTCTGGTCACCACCAGAACCAAGATCAAGCTGATTCTGGTCAGACACGAACAAGGGGCTTCCCACATGGCGGACGGTTACGCTCGAGCCACGGGCAGGCCCGGGGTCGTGCTGGTCACCAGCGGCCCGGGGGCCACCAATACGGTCACCGGCATCATGACTGCCCAGATGGATTCCATTCCCATGGTGGTCCTGACGGGTCAGACCGTGACCCCCATGCTGGGCAAGGACGCTTTCCAGGAAGCCGATGTCTTCGGCTTGACCATGCCGATCGTCAAGCACAGCTACTTGATCAAGAACCCCAACGACATTCCCAGAATCGTGAGGGAAGCTTTCCACATTGCTCGTACCGGACGTCCCGGACCGGTGCTGATCGACGTTCCCAAGGACGTGAGCCAGAACCCCTTTTCGGGAGATCTTCATGCCGAAATGGATTTGCCGGGATATCGGGTGGGAAGCAGTCCCGACCATAGCCAGATCCTGGAGATCGCCGGTGCCCTCAGCCGTGCGCGGAAGCCGGTCTTGCTGGTGGGTCACGGGGCTCTGGTTGCCAATGCCTCCAACGCGGTCAGGAGGCTGGCGGAAAAGTTGTGTGCTCCGGTGACCACGACGCTCTTGGGGAAAGGAGCGTTTCCGGAATCGCATCCCCTGTCTCTCGGCATGCTGGGGATGCATGGGACGGCTTATGCCAACAAGGCCATGGTGGAATGCGATCTGGTCATGTCGATCGGTTCCCGCTACGACGACCGCATCGTCGGGCAGCCGCATCGATTCTGCAAGGATGCGGTGCGCATCCACATCGACATCGACGAGGCCGAAATCGGCAAGATGATTCAGTGCCACCACTGGTGCGTTGGAGATGCACGGGAGATCGTCGAGGACCTGGTCCAGCACGTGGCGCCATTGAACACCTCCGATTGGTTGAAACATCTGGAGGGATACAAGAAAAAGTATCCCCTCAAGTACAAGAGGCGCGGCGGCCTGAAAATGCAGCATGTTCTGGATGAGTTGTACAAGCTGACCGGCGGAGAGGCGATCGTCTCCACCGATGTCGGGCAGCATCAGATGTGGGCGGCCCAGTTCTACAAGACCGACTATCCGTCGAACTGGCTGAGTTCGGGTGGCGCGGGCACCATGGGGTACGGGTTCCCCGCTGCCATTGGCGCCCAGTTCGGCCGTCCGAGGGACTTGGTGGTGGCGGTGGTGGGGGACGGAGGCTTTCAGATGACCATGAGTGAGCTGTCGACCGCCTGCGTGCACCGGCTTCCCATCAAGGTCATCGTCCTCAACAATCACTACCTGGGCATGGTCCGGCAGTGGCAGGAACTGTTCTACGGAGAACGCGAGAGTGGAGTGGACCTGGAGGGCAACCCGGACTTCGCCAAGCTGGCGGGCGCCTATCCGGGAGCAAGAGGGTTCACCCTGAAGCGACCGGCCGACGTCAGAAAGATCCTCCAGCGGGCGCTCGACTACGATCAGGGCCCGGCGGTGGTGAACGCGGAGTGCGAGAAGACCGACAATGTCTATCCCATGATACCCGCGGGCAGGGCGCTTGAAGACATGCTGATCGAAAAGCCCAGGAGAAGGCTGGAAAAGCCCACCGGATCTACCTGAGAGGCAATTTTCGACCCATTTGGCGGTCCCGGAGAGGTGCGGGCCGTTTTCTTGAGAGAAGCCCTATGGAAAGCTTATTGAGTCGCGACACCCATACCTTGAGCGTCTATGTTTCCAACAAGCCTGGCGTGCTGGCCAGGATCGCCCAGGTTTTTGCCCGGCGCGGCTACAACATCGATTCTCTGGTTGTCTCTTCTTCGGTGGACGGAGAATTTTCCAGGATGACGATCACCGCAAAGGGCGATCCAGGAGGATTGGAACAAATCATCAAGCAGGTCAACAAGTTGATCGATGTGTTGCACTGCGTGGACCATACCGGCGAAAGCGCCGTTGTGCAGGAGCTTGCCCTGATCAAGGTCGCCGCCGGGCCTGAAGATCGCAGCGAAGCCCTCCAGGTGGCGGAACACTTCAAGTGCAAGACGGTCGATCTCACCGAATCCTCCATGATCCTGATGGCTACCGGCGGTACCGACAAGATCGACGCGCTGGTGCGCATGGTCCACAAGTACAACATTATCGAGTTGGTAAGGACAGGCCAGGTTGTCATGGCCAGAGGCAACCAGGTAACCTGAAGGGCCTTGCCCGAGACACTGGTTTTTCACTCTCGCACGATCCGCCCCGTCGCATGGGGCGGCGGCGCTTCTAGGTGAATAGTGAAGAGTGAATAGTGGAGAGTGTAGAGCTGTTCGATCGACACGCAGAGCATCTTGTCGGCCTTGGCGCAGTCCTTGCAATAAGCGCAGTCAATTCATCAGGAGCTTGCCCGTTCCCGAAATCCTCGGCTGACCACTCTCCACCCTCCACGCTTCACTCTCCACTAACCACTAATTTGATCTTCGCTTTTGATTCGCTTACAATGGGGTCCTAATTCGATGCAGTCGGGGGGACTGAATGGCTTTGACCAAGCGTCAATTTCGGGTGCTTGCTTTTCTGGATTCCTTTGTCCGCCGCAACGGTTACTGCCCCAGCTACGACGAGGTCAGGAAAGCACTGGGTCTCGCTTCGCTTGCTACCGTGCACAAGCACATGAATACGCTGCAGCGAAAGGGCTATATTCGGCGGGATCCCAATCGGAGTCGTTCGATCGAAGTCATCGACCGGCGTCCCATGATCGAAGCGGATGCCCTGAGTGCGAAAGGCGAGCACGATCCGGGACCAATGTACAGAGCCGAGTCGCTGCCCTTGTTGGGTCGAATCGCTGCCGGTCGCCCGGTTGAGGCCTTTGCCAGCCAGGAAGCCCTGTCCTTGCAGGAGTTCGTGGGCAACAAGAATGTCTACGTCTTGCAGGTCAAGGGAGACTCCATGATCGAGGACCACATTTGCGATGGAGATTATGTAGTGGTGGAGAGCACCAGCGGCGCTGACAACGGAGATACCGTGGTTGCCTTGGTGCAAGGGAACGAAGCCACGCTGAAACGCTTCTATCGCGAGAGGGATGGACGCCTTCGACTTCAGCCGGCCAACCCGTCCATGGCGCCAATCTTTATGGAGCAAGGAGAACTGGAAATCCAGGGCAGAGTCATTGGGGTCTTGCGCAAGTATTAGCCTGGGCGTCTTGCTGAGTCGCCGGCCACCTCATGGAGGGCAGTTTACCTTCAGCATCTTCTCAAGCCTGCACTTGTCTCGAGAGTGCTGCTCCCGCTTAAAAGTGCGGGCTCCCGCGATGGATGAAACCCTTTCATCACAATCCTTCAGGAACTCCGAGGCCTGTGCCGCCAGGATTGTCGAAAAGCTGCAGGCCGCGGGATTTGCGGCCTATTTCGTCGGAGGCTGTGTGCGGGATCGCCTGATGGGCATTGTCCCCAAGGACTATGACATTGCCACCAGCGCCCCGCCTCAGGAGGTGGGAAGGCTGTTCCCACAAACGGTCGCGGTTGGCGCCGCCTTCGGCGTGATTCGGGTAATGGAGGAGGGGGGCAGCTACGAGGTGGCCACCTTTCGCTCCGACGGGGCCTATTCCGACGGCAGGCGCCCCGGTCGGGTGACCTACTCCTCCGACCCCCGGCTGGATGTGCAGCGTCGGGACTTCACCATCAATGGATTGCTCTACGATCCTTCCTCCGGGCAAGTCCTGGACTTTGTGGGAGGCGAGCGCGACATTCGGTCTGGCGTCATTCGCACCATCGGTTCGGCCGAACGCCGTTTCCAGGAAGACAAACTTCGGTTGGTGAGAGCCGTTCGGTTCGCGGCTCGATTCGGCTATGGGTTCGAGCAGGAGACCCTTGCGGCATTGCGGGACCGGGCCGAGGAGGTGACTCGGGTGAGTCCCGAACGCATTAGGGAGGAACTGGTCAGGATACTGACGGAAGGCTATGCCGCCGCCGGGATCGGCAGGTTGGAAGAGGTGGGGCTGCTGGTTCACCTGCTTCCCGAGGTGTCGGACTTGAAAGGAGTTCCTCAGCCCCCTGAGTTTCATCCCGAAGGGGACTGCTGGGTTCACACCCTGCTGATGTTGAAATTGATGGACCGGTCCCGAACCAAGAAGGGGAACGATCTCCGGGAGGACGAAAGCCTGGACAGGCAAGCAGACCGGCCTGCTCCTCCGTCGAATGTGCCGTTTGGAAAGGCACTGGTCTCCTACCCTTCGGTCACGCTGGCCGTGGGAGTCCTGTTGCACGACGTCGGGAAGCCGCCGACGTTTGAGCGCAGGGACAGGATTCGCTTCAACCGCCATGCCGAGGTCGGAGCCCGGATGGCGCTCAGGATCTGTGAACGCCTCCGATTCAGCAGGAAGCAACAGGAAAGAATCACTGCGCTGGTCAGAGACCATCTGAAGTTCATCGACCTGCCACGGATGCGGGCCTCGACACTCAAGCGCTTCCTGGGCCAGGAGGGCTTTGAGGAGCATCTCGAGCTGCACCGCCTCGATTGCCTCGGCAGCCACGGAAACCTCGACAACTGGAGGCTGGCCGTGGCCACGCTGGATCATTCGGAACCTGAGGAGCTTCACCCTCGCCCGATCCTGACCGGCAATGACCTCATTCAAATGGGATACACTCCCGGTCCGGTCTTCCGTGAGATTCTCGGTTCGTTGAGAGACGCTCAATTGGAGAATCGGGTGCAAACCCGCCGGCAGGCCAAAGCCTGGGTATCGGCTCGATTCGACCTGGGTCCGTGCTGAGACAGGACACTTGACCATTGCCGGGGATTGCATGCCGGAGTTGCCTGAAGTTGAAACGATCCGAATTGGACTTGCCGGCAGTGTTCTCGGCAAGACCATCTCCAAAGTGACCATCAGGAATCGGCGGATCGTGGTGCGTCCGCATCCCGGCCGCTGGTATCGAGCGCTCAAGGCGCAAACCATCCGGCGAGTCACGCGCCGCGGCAAATTTCTCCTTTTCACTACCGATCACTTTCGGTTGCTGGTGCACCTGGGCATGACAGGCCAGTTGACCTACCGCGACAAGAGCAGAATCGATGACCCGAGCTTTTTCGTCCATCCGCTGACCGGACTACAGAAGGCCCGGCAGCACGCCGTCGACAAGCATACCCATTTGAGCCTCTATTTCACCGATGGCAACGCCATGCACTATCGGGATATTCGCCAGTTCGGCAAGTGGCGCCTCTATGCGACGGAAGAGTTCAAGCAAGCCAAGGAATATTGGAGCCTGGGAATCGAGCCCTTCACCTCGCAATATTCCTGGGCCCGCTTTCTGGCTGGAATGGAGGGCAGGAAGACCCGGATCAAGAGCCTGCTGCTGAATCAGCACTTCGTGGCGGGTCTGGGGAATATCTACGTGGACGAGGCGCTGTTTGAGGCGGGTCTGCATCCGCTACGGCTTTGCGAATCCTTGACGGAAGAGGAGAAGAGAAGGCTGTTTCGGTCCATCCCAAGAGTGCTCAAACGGGGTCTCAGGTACGGTGGCACCAGTTTTCAAAACTATATCAACGCCAAGGGCGAGGCAGGGGCCAATCAGGAACGGCTCAGGGTTTACAGGCGTTCGGGGGAGCCCTGTCGTCGATGCAGCAGCCCGGTTTCCCGG